>NZ_JAHHUL010000009.1 GCF_019008365.1 Phosphitispora fastidiosa
TGGGAGAGAAAACACTATGTTGGTATCGGCACAACTGACGGGAGATACTCTGTGGTTGTGCACATAGACAGTGTTGGCAAAACGGGGCTGAAAATCTGCAAGGAGGATTATGTTACTATTCACGGAGATATGTATGATGATATCTATTCTTCTCCGGATTAACCCTTATGTAATCATAAAAGAGCCCGTGGACTTGCTCCACGGGCTTAGTGTCTTCTTAAAAATTGTTAACACAGGCCTTGCGGCATTCCCAGCAGGTATAGTAATGCCAGCCGCGTGAATGGTAATATATCGCATGACTGCGGCAGGTTTTTTGGTCCACCCGGCCATCCTTAATGGCACTAACAGGACATGCTTTAATGCAGGCGTCACAAGAAGAAGGACATTGTGGCATAATGTCCTTTATGGTAATATCCGTTTCTAAAGCAATATCTGTAATGATAGAAATAAGGTGCACACGATTGCCATACTGAGGAGTCATTAATAGAGTATTCCGACCGATGGCCCCTAAGCCGGCGGCTTCAGCCACATGTTTATGAGAGAGGTCGGGACGTCCGAACATTTCATCAGGGTCCCAGTTTTCATAAGGGATATCAGCGGGAATAGGGACCGCCCTGCCTCCGGTCTGGGCTTCAATATACAGCGCCAGGTTGACTGCTATTGCTTCGAGACGAATATATTCCTGCTTCATAAAGTGGAAATAAGCAGCAGCTCTCTTTACATCTATAAGTCCCTTTGGATATTGTCTGGCAAGAGAAATAACGGATTTTGCCCCTGGGAGGGAATCCTCCGGATGAGACCCTTCCGGTGCCCCTGCCAGCCTATCTGTGGAAGTAATTCCTGCCAAATCGGCTCCTTTATATAGCGCCCAGCGCTTTATTTTTTGCTCTACTGGCATCAGATTAATCACCCGCTTCACAAGTTTGAAATCATGTCCTTTAAGATTTCGTTTGTATTATACTAACAGATAATTATAAAGTGTGTATAAACATTCATTAAAGATATTCGAAAGTTTTCTAAAATACAGTGAAGCGAGGTTTAGGACGTAAAAAGAATCGAGGCTAAGGGAAAAAATAATTGGGAAAATAGCCACTATTTGAGAGGATTGTATCAATATGTGTTGAATTACATTAAATAGTTTTTGTTACAAAATAAGGGGGGTTAATAGTGAGAAAAAGGATTAGGCTAAACTTTGCAATTTTATTGGCAATATGTAGTTTAATGTTCATCTCTGCGGAGACTGCATTTGCCGAACAGATTGCCGGCAGTTATACTGCACCCGACGGCTTGCAAATAATAAGTTACAGCCCGTCTTGGAGTGATGTTGAAAAATTAAACGACTTATATAATGAACTTCTTCTTAACGGTCACGGTGAAGAAATAAAGTTACTTAGTAAAATAGCCATCTACCCTGAAGAAAATCCCGATAACGGTGATTTTGTCGGAACATGGTATGGTGAAACTGACACGGTGAACGGTAAAGTTTATTTAAAAAACGGCTGTACTATAGAACTTTTTAATGGAGATACAAATACTACCGTTGAGAGCTTTGCTCTTAGTTTGGCTCATGAATATGGGCACCATTTTACGTATTATTATTATCTTAAGAATGAAAACAAACTTTGGGAAGATTGGCGTTCCAGTAAATTTGCGGAAGCACGTGGACTAAAAGATCATCCTTTGGTGAATGACCAGGGTGAACAACATATGTGGCTTATCCAGGAAATTGCCGCTGAAGATTATGTGCAATTATATGGATCGCCGACCGTTAAACAAAGTAATTATTATTATGATATTGCTGAAAACCTGGAGAAAAATGCCTATTTCCTTGATTATTATTTTGATGAAAGTTCTTATTATAAAACTTACAATGTACAGCCTCAGGAAAATTTCATTTTACCACTTGCCGGCAACAATAGAGATATCTATGATTATTGGACAAAGGCATCAAATGTAGTTAATACCAACAACGACCCAGATCTTACGTTTCCTCCTGAGTTTGTTGATCTTAGAATTGCGGAAGTAAATCAGACAAAAGGACTGAAACCATTGCAGTATATTTTTACATGGAGTTATGCTAACACATCGATTAAACACGAATACACCCTGGTTAAATATGAAATAGAGCAGGGTAGTGTTGTCAATGTATTTCCTGTTAAGACTACAAGAGCAAAAGAAAAGCAGCGGGCTGTTTACGGCTCGGCAGCAAATAGAAAATGGTATTATTGGCAGCCCGTTCCTCAGGCTGTAGGATATTTCGTTATATATGCAAAAGCTTCAGACAACAGAATATCTTCCTCAAAATTATTAGCCGTAGATTTTACTAACATCTATAAGCCTGATACCATTCTAATTAGTGATGACGATATGTTGAAGGGTAATTTAATCATTCCCAGAGTAAAAGTAGATGGTGAACAGATGGAGTTTTCTGTACAACCTATTGTCAAAGATGGCCGGACATTGGTTCCTATGCGTGCTATCTTTAATAAACTGGGAGCCACCGTTAATTGGGAAGAGGCCACGCAAACAGTTACAGCACATACTTATTACGCAGACGTAACTCTTCAAATTGGCAGCAAGACTGCACAAGTAAACGGAAGAGATGTTACATTAGACATTGCCCCACAGATAGTTGATGGTTCCACCCTAGTTCCTCTGCGATTCATCAGTGAGTCTCTCGGTGCTACCGTTAGGTGGAATCCTAACTTAATGCTTGCAATCATAGAAAACAAAAAAGTCCAGTAAGAATGAGGTTCATCGCACCCGTTTCCGCCTTTTGCGGACCTTTTGATCCGGGTACGTCTCTCGCTGGTTTCTCGAATCTCGCCAGGGGACTTCCGGGAATCTCTTTTCTTCAATATACCGGCCGTCAAGCAATGAATCAACCATGGATATTAGCTGCAGCATTTCTGGTGACCAGTACTTTTAATGTAAACCCAGTATAAAGCCAGACAGCCTTACCGAGCTTCTTGATTTCTCTGACAAGGGTTAAGAGTTCCTTGGCCGGAAGAATAGGGTCGCCACCAAACAGGTATGAGGAATAAGTGGCCGAGGAGGTATTTGTCTGAGAAACTAATCCCGGCCTAAGTATAGCATATATGCCCTTAACGTATGTTGGCCGGGTCTTATGCTCCCAATTTGCACTGAAAGCACCAAAAAAGCCTGTGGATTTTTTCCACAGGCTTAGTGTTTCTAAGAGTTTGGTGCGGTCGAGAGGACTTGAACCTCCACACCCCAATGGGCACTAGAACCTGAATCTAGCGCGTCTGCCAATTCCGCCACGACCGCATCTTGTATTGAGTACATTAACGATAATAGCATAAACGATAGCAAAAGTCAACTGAAAACGTTGCTTACAGACCTCATCATTTGACTGCAATTTGTGGTAATATTGGAACGTATTTTTTACCTGGGATGTGGAAAACTAAACTGCGACAAATTCAGTTTTCATTCAAATAAAGGGGGGATTGTATGGTCCGCAAGGTAGTAGGAAGAATCAGCCGTGAAATGAACCGTGAAATGGTTAACTACAGTGGTCCCAAAACTGCAAGTGGCGCCAAAAACCGCAAGTCAAGAAGGGTATCTGCACCGAGACATGAAGAACTGGGCGTTGTTTACCGGGATGATGAAGATATTTAAGAGGTAACAGTGGTATCTGAATAAAAGGTCAGCTTTAATCCCCAGGAAAGGGGCAGGCGATGTTCTCCGGTTATCATCTGGAAAACGACCTGCCCCTTCATTGCAGAATGACTTATAAAATCAAATAGATCAAAATTCCCCAAAACGCAAAACAAAACAGAACTGCCCCAATTAAACTGTAATTAAGTTTTAGCATACAGTTTCTCACCTCAGTAACAGTATTACTCAGAATTTACCAAACAATACCTGTCACTTCATTAGCAAAAATAAGATAAATTTTAAGGGCTGCTTGTGTATAAATGCAATAAAAAAAACGGCCTGATGCCGTTGTGTTCACTTTTATGGCTGGGGCGGCAGGACTCGAACCTACGAATGGCGGAGTCAAAGTCCGCTGCCTTACCAGCTTGGCTACGCCCCATTATTCAATTGACAATTGTCAATTCCAAATTGTAATATGGTGGAGGGGGCAGGATTTGAACCTGCGAAGGCTGAGCCGGCAGATTTACAGTCTGCTCCCTTTGACCGCTCGGGAACCCCTCCATTATGGCGGAGCAGACGGGAATCGAACCCGCGACCTCCGGCGTGACAGGCCGGCATCCTAGACCAGCTAGACCACTGCTCCTGACTTTTGGTGACACCGTTTTTGGCGAAGTCACAAAACATATTATAGCGAATTATATTATAGCCGTCAAGAGCAAAATCCAAGGAAACAATTAAAAAAAAAGAGTCCAGTGTTTCCACTGGACGGGGAGAGATAGAACTCACCAAAGCGGAGTATTAGTATTATGAGCATACCTGGTAAAAAATATACGCCTGTTTTAAAAATATTTGTGATTCGTTAAGTTTTTCACTAACTTCTTGATGTCACTACGATAGTAGTATATAATAAATAATAATGACTAAAAAATTTGGGGGGATTGGGATGTCGCCGGAAAATACATTAGGTCCTTTGGAAGCCGATATTATGCAGGTTGTCTGGAAACGTCAGATGGCAACAGTGCAGGATGTTTTTGAAACACTTTCGGCGGAAAGGTCAATTGCTTATAACACTGTGATGACGGTTATGTCGAGGCTTGCCCAAAAAGGGATTCTTCACAGGCAGAAACAGGGGCGGGCTTATGTATATTCACCAACCACCACTAAGGCTGAAGTTGCCAAAAGCATGCTTCAGTACGTGGTCGATAAAATTTTCGGAGGCTCCCGGGCACCCGTGTTTTCTCACTTGCTGGAGGACAAGAGCCTTAGTGACGATGAACTGGCTTACCTGAAATCAATTATAGAAGAGAAAAAGAGGGAGGATTAAAACCCCATGGATGTGGCAGCATCACTGATTTACAATAATATATTGCCCAGTATCATCTCCGGGGCAGCAGCTCTGGTTGTGGTCCTCCTGGTAATGTTTATTATTGATATCAGGGGCAGTTCCCTCAGTGCCAATCTCAGGTTTAAACTCCTGGAGCTTCCATTAATAAAGGCTTTTCTCGTTTTGTTGGGATTGAATCTTGCGGGATTGCGTGTTTCCTGGTATACAGTAGCTTTTGTTTATGGCTGGGGAGTGGCCTGTTTTGTTTATCGTTGGATAACCTATGAGAAGTTTAAGACAGAGGTTTTTCACAGCGAAAAGCTCAATGACGGGAGAACCAGGAAAATTGAGCACATGATTGAAAATATTGCCGCAAAAGTCGGTACTAAACCTCCGAAACTGGTCCTGGTAACAAATTATTACCCGTCACCTTTTGTCCTGGGGTTTCTTAATCCCATGCTTGTCCTGCCCCAGCACCTTGCCGACAACCTGAATGATGACGAGATGGAAGCATTACTGGCACATGAGGTTGCCCATATGGCTCGCTGGGATAACCTTTATATATGGCAGGCTGTTCTATTCAGGGATATCATGTTTTTCAATCCGGTAGTCCAGCTGGTTTATACTTACCTTTTAAAAGAAAAAGAAAAGAACTGTGATGATATGGCTATCAGTATCACCGGAAAACCGGTCCAGTTTGCCGAAATGCTGCTTAAGGTCCACAACTTGATGAAAGAACGGACAGCCGCTGAAACCATATTGACAAATACCATTATGCAGAGTCTGGTTGGTTCCAAATCTCTTTTCAGTGAACGTGTCGAAAGAGTCGTTCAGCTTCCCCAAGACTACTTTGAGGTGTCTCCGGGACGCCAGATGATATATTATGTTAAAATAGCGATTGTGTTTTGCGTTACAGTTGCCCTTTTCAGTGTAAATATATTTGGCTGAAAACTATAGTTGGCCTAAATTTGGCGGAAGCCAAATTTTTTTGAGGATAATTACTACAAAAGTAGTAATTATATTTCCGGAGGTGAGCAGGGTGCATTATATATTGGATAACAAATCAATTTTGCTCGGGACCATTGTTATTATTGTTTTCGGAGTATTTATTCCTATGAGTCAGGCTCCTTACTGGTTTAAAGAGACTCCGCTGATTACTTTTCAATTGATTCTGATGCCTCTGATAATTTCCTATTTATATATATTCTCCGGCTCTCATGGGTCGGACTGCACTTCGAGAAGTGAGAGTCCCTATGATTTTTTTGGCAAAGTTTTTGCAGGGTTTTTGGTGTGCTATCTTCCTTATATTTTTATCTGCTATACCGGCCTGTTGACTTTGAACTATGTGCTTTACATGAATGCCGAGTGGCATGGGATATATATGTATTCCCCGCCGGCCTTATTTGCTTTTTTCTTTTGCGGAGCAGCAGCCGTGCTGTTTGGTCTTGGGAGCGGGTACTTTTTCACTTCGTGGGCTGCCGGCCTTAAACAGGCTTGGCTGTTGGGGGCATTCATTTTCATGTTTTCGGGTCTTTTCCTGCTATTTGGGATTTTAGAAATTTCATTTACCTGGTATTTTGTACTATA
Organism: Phosphitispora fastidiosa; assembly: GCF_019008365.1. Lineage (NCBI taxonomy): Bacteria > Bacillati > Bacillota > Clostridia > Eubacteriales > Peptococcaceae > Phosphitispora > Phosphitispora fastidiosa. The sequence continues at coordinate 6,530 of NZ_JAHHUL010000009.1, forward strand.
TATGTTCCTGGGTTTGCTTGCAGCAGATATGATCTTACTTAAGCTCACCCTGAAAAAGCTTAAATTGCCGGTTGGCGCGTAAGGCTTCACGGAAGTGGGCAAATATATTCTCTCTTTATTGCCTATACTATATTAATAATATTGAGGGAGGTATATCGTGAAAAACCTGATAAAAAGACCCATTCTTATGGGTATGGGGGCTGTTTCCATTACCAGAGAGAGGGCGGAGAAGTTTGCCCGGGAACTGGAGGAAAAGGGTGAAGTCACATCCGAAGAGGCCAGGCAGTTTGCTGATGAGCTGGTACAAAAGGGAGAACAGGAACGCGCCAATTTTAAAGACACAGTTAAAAGAGAAGTAGACAGCCTGCTTCGTACCGCCGGACTGGTTACTAAAAAGGAATTTGATCAATTGGAGAGCAGGGTTAGACAGTTGGAACTGCAGGAAATTAAGGGAGAAAAAGAAAATGGAGCTGCCGGAAGGGTGGAAAAGGATATTCACCAACAGGTATAGGCACATCGCCCGTTACCGGGAGATAGTGAACATCCTGAGTAAGCACGGTCTCGGACATTTAGTGGAAGCAGTCGGTCTCAGTAAGAGATTAAATTTTATTAACAAAAATCAGAGTGTTGACGAAATACACCTGAATACTGCCCAGCGCCTGAGGGTGGTATTCGAAGAGCTGGGACCAACTTTCATAAAGCTTGGTCAGATCCTGAGCACCAGACCGGACCTGCTGCCGCCAGATTACATAGCAGAACTGGAAATGCTTCAGGATAGGGTTCCAGCCGTGGGTTTTCTCGAAATCATAAATACCATTGAGGCAGAAACGGGATTCCCGGCAGCAGAGGTTTTTGCTTATTTAAATGAAGAACCCCTGGCTGTGGCTTCAATAGGTCAGGTGCATGAGGCCTGTCTTCATACAGGTGAGCACGCTGTAGTCAAGGTGCAGAAGTCGGGAATATACCGGGAAATAGAAACAGACCTGGAGATACTGCATGACATGGCCCGGGTTTTGGAAGCACGTACCAAATGGGGCCGCTTTTATAAGGTTGTGGATTTGGTTGATGAGTTTGCTGCCACGATAAAGGAAGAACTCGATTATAGTATTGAGGCCAGGAACGCAGAAAGACTAGCCGCTAATTGTAAGGATGACCCGGGGATTTATGTGCCCGGAGTTTACTGGGACTATTCTTCGCAACGTGTTCTGGTACTCGAGTATGTTGACGGGATTAAAATAAACTGTGAAGAAAAGCTGGCTGCAGCGGGAATTGACAGGAAGGCACTGGCCCTCAGTGTTGCCAATTCGATATTTAAGCAGCTGCTGGTGGACGGTTTTTTCCATGCTGATCCACATCCCGGAAACCTGGTTGTGGGGACTGACGGCAGGGTGATTTTTCTGGACTTTGGGATGGTCGGAAGGCTTGACGAGTGGCTGAAGGACCGCCTGGGAATGATGCTGTTAAACATTGTCAGAAAAGATGTCGGCGGTGTTGTCAGGGTTCTGTTGGAAATAGGATATGCACAGGAGAAAATTGACAAAAAGAAATTGAGACGCGATATTTACCGGCTCTTTGAAAAGTATTACAACAGGCCGCTGGGTGAGGTTAGAATAGGGGATGCCCTCCGTGAACTATTGGGGATGTCATTTGTTTACCGGATCAGGGTTCCTGTGGAACTGGTATTAATGGTCAGATCACTGGTGCTTCTGGAAGGGATTGTTGAGCGGCTGGACCCGGAGGTCAGTATTATTAACCTTGCCGAACCATTCGGAAGAAAGCTGGTGAAGGAGAAATTTTCACCGGAACACTTATCCAGAGCTGGACTTGAATACTTCCTGGAGATCTCCGGGATTTCTCTTAATCTGCCCCGGCAGGTTAGTGAACTTGTGGAGACAGCGGGGCAAGGTGACCTCAAAATTACCCTGGAACACCGGGATTTTAATAATTTCATTAAAAGACTGGTCCTGGTTGGTAACCGGATTTCCTTCAGTCTGGTGGTGGCTGCCATTATTATCGGTTCTTCCCTGATAGCCCAAAGAAGTCCCAAAACACTGTTATGGCAGATTCCTATTGCTGAGGCTGGTTTTGTTCTAGCCCTCTTTATGGGAATGTGGCTGCTAGTCTCCATCATTCGGTCAGGGAGAATCTGACGAATATTCAAGAGGCCCGCTATCGTAATATTTTTTCGGAAAATAGCATAAACAGGTGTTGTCCCAAATATATTATATTGACATGCTCTGGAGAGGGGGCAACACTTTATAATGAAGCTGCTTAAACGGGTTTTTTTGCTGGTGGTCTTTATCGGCCTGGTTTTCTGTCCTGTTGCTCAGGCTGAAACAGAGGCTGAATCAGACAGGGAAGATGAGGGGCAGCCCGGGGAGAAAACAGTTGAACATGTCATCTTTATTTCTGCGGGCGGGCTCAGCGAGGAAAGGATTAAGTCTGCCTATACACCCAGCCTGAACGGGATGGCGGCCGGAGGCTTGAAGGCTGCGGCAGTAGGAGTTTTGCCCACAAATCAGGCAGTTCTCAGAGCATCACTGTTGACTGGCGCCGCTCCTGATATTCATGGCTTCAACGAAAATAACCGGCAGATAAAAACCGGTTTATTTCCGGAAACAGTAGTCAGGTATGGCAGGAGTTCAGTATATGTCTGCCCGGGGGAATCAGTTTTCCGGGGCCTGTTCACCGGCGGTGGGGGTGTTAAGACTTATACTGTTAAGGGCGGCGGCAATAAAGATGTAATTACCCGGGCTGTTAGCGTATTTCAGAAAGAAAAACCGTATTTTATTGGTATTGAACTTCCCGGTATTGACTCTGACCTGGAAGGTCAGGGAGACAGTAAAAAAACCGCAGCCATAGTTAATGATATTGATGCGCAGTTGGGGCGACTGTTGGCAAATCTGCGGTCAATGGGAGAATTTGAAAGCAGCCTGATTATATTTACCGGAGATTATGGAGTGGATGCCGGCACTGAAGACAGCCTGACGACAAAAGAGCTGACTGTTCCGTTAGTCATGGCGGGTCCCGGGCTGCGGGCAGGGATGGAACTGCCTCCGGTAAAGATTACCGATATTGTACCGACTGTGTCCCTGCTGACAGGAATACAGGTTTCTCACGAGTGTGACGGAAATGTCATCTGGAACGCTATTGCGCCTGGAAGCAGCTTTAGTGAGCAAAATCTGATGTCAAAGAGAATTCGTGACCTGAGTGACGAAAACCTTGAAATAACAGGGATGATCTACAGACTGTCGGAAGAAAAAAGGCTTGTAAAAACTGAAAAAGAAAAGGTTAACAGGGAAAAAGCCCAAATACAGGAAACGATTGCAGCAAGGGACCGGGAAATCAAATCACTTAAATGGAAAAACATGATGCTTCGGTTAGTGGAAGGAGTAACAGTGCTGGTGATGGGTGCAGGTTATGTGGCTGAATATTATTATCTTAAGAAACGATTTCTGATGTTTTGATGATTGATTTGTGGATGTTAAGCTCCGATAGTTCCAAATAACCCCAGAGGGGTCTTTATTTTTGATTAAATGAGGTATAAAAATATTATAGTTGATTTGTGATATTATTCACTTCAATAATTTTTTTAAACACAGAAGGAATTTAGAATTTTCTGTCGAAACCCTTTTATATTCACGAATCGTAAAGAATTGTCAGTATTTAAAATTAAATGTATCCAGAAGGATTTGCATAATTTATGTAGAAAGTTTAAAAAAGTGAGAATCTTTTGAATACCCAAACAATAGGTGATTATGCAGCAAATGTACTTTATGCGCAGCAAATTATTTTAAGGATGGGGTGAAGTTATTGATAAAAATCGCAGTATCAGGAAAAGGCGGAGTAGGTAAAACAACAGTCGCATCTACACTGGCAAAGCTTCTCGCCGAGTCCCACAGAAAGGTTTATGCCGTTGATGCGGATCCTGATGCATGTCTGGCTGCCGCTGTAGGCATACCGGATGAACAGGTCCGTACCCTTAAGCCTCTTGTGGAGATGAAGGAATTAATCGATCAGAAGAGCAGTGGAGGAGGGGCCTTTTTTACATTAAATCCGGATGTTGACGATATTTTGAACGAATACAGCATCCCCATGGGTAATATTAATTTTCTCCGGATGGGTGGCATCAAGCAGGGCGGAACTGCCTGTTACTGCCGTGAGAACTCTTTTCTGCATGCCCTGATGTCCGGACTTTTATTTGACAAAGAATGTGCCGTTATCCTCGATATGGGCGCCGGGATAGAACACCTTACCAGAGGCACGGCAAGAAGTGTGGACATTATGCTGGTGGTGGTTGAACCCAGCAGAAACAGTGTTAATACCGCCCTGTTAGTTGAAAAACTGGCTGATGAGCTGGGAATCCGAAAAGTTAAATTTATCGGCAACAAGGTCAGGAATGAAAAAGAAAAGGAATTCATCCGGAAACATCTGGGAGATGACAAGATTCTTGGATTTATTCCTTTTGATGATTATATATGGGAAAGCTCCATGGAAAGCGGCCCGGCCGCAGAGTTGGGAGGAGTCCTGCTCGGGAGCATGAAAGAAATTCATGAAAAACTACTACGGGAGGTGGATTGATAGAGGGAAGTTTTAGCAGCATATGTTATTAATTGTTTCTTTCCTTTCCTTATAGACCGGGCAAGACTAGAGATAATCCGGCAGAGGGAAGAAAGAGGGGCACAAAATCATTTTAAGGAGGTTAAAGTTAATGCCAAGATTTAAAGACGCAAACCATACCTGCAAACCGTCAGATGCACCCAGGGTATTTGAACCCAAGAACGTTAAGCGTACTTCTGACCCGGCTGCTCTCGAGATGCTTGACAGGGCACAGGAACAAGGTATCATTACTGCCTTTGACCGTGCCGTTGCGCAACAGCCTCAGTGCCAGTTCGGATATAAAGGGACCTGCTGCAGGTTCTGTATGATGGGACCTTGCCGTGTAACTGCTGATACCGGACCTAAGAGCAAGGGGATTTGTGGTGCTGATGCATGGACAATCGCTGCCAGGAGTACCGGTACCATGCTTTTGACCGGCGCTGCTGCTCACTGTGAGCATGCCCGCCATATGGCCCATACAGTGCTTGAAATGGCTGAAGGCAAAGCTTCGGATTATAAGATTACAGATTCCAAGAAGCTTTATAAGGTTGCCAAGAGAGTCGGTGTGGCTACCGAAGGCAAATCTGATAATGATATTGCCAAAGAAGTTGCTAAAATGGCTCTTAATGATTTCCAAATCCTCACTGATATGGGTGAGTGTGTCTGGTGTACTTCTACTATTACTGAAGGCCGTAAGCAGAAGCTTGATGACTGCAGCATTACTCCTAACGGCATCCAGTCAGCGCTGGCAGACCTGCTTGCACAGGCACATGTCGGTCAGGACAATGACCCTGTTAACATCACCTTCAGCGCTTTAAGGGCTGCTATGGCTGACTATACAGGAATGCATATCGGTACCGACTTCTCAGATATACTCTTTGGTACTCCGGAACCGGTTGTTTCTGAAGCTAACCTTGGTGTAATTGACAAGGACAAAATCAATATCATTCTGCACGGTCATAACCCTCTGCTGAGTGAAATGATTGTTGCCGCTGCCCGTGAGCTCGAAGGTGAAGCCAAAGAGGCCGGAGCTGCCGGAATCCAGTTATCAGGTATCTGCTGTACAGGTAACGAAGTACTCATGCGCCAGGGTGTTCCCATAGCAACCTCCTTTAGTTCTCAGGAACTTGCTATTACCACAGGCGCTATTGACCTTATGGTAGTAGATGTCCAGTGCATCATGCCCGGACTGACTACAGCAGCCAAGTGTTTCCATACCAAGATTGTTACTACCCAGCCAATTGCTAAGCTTCCCGGGACCATGCATGTAGCGTTCAGCGTGGAATCAGCCATGGAAGATGCCAAAGAGATTGTCAGGGTAGCTATTGCATCATATAAAGAACGTGACGCTTCAAGAGTTTATGTGCCAGAGCTGAAGAACAAGGTTGTTGCAGGATTCAGCTTGGAAGCCCTTTACGACATATTTGGAACCGTTAATGCTGATAATCCTGTAAAGGTTCTTACCGATGCCATTCAGTCCGGCCAGATTAAAGGGGTTGCCCTGTTTGCAGGCTGCAATAACCTCAAGGGTGTTCAGGACGAAAATCATATCGGGATAGTTAAAGAAATGCTGAAAAATGATGTCTTTGTAGTTGCTACCGGTTGTGCCGCTCAGGCTTATGCTAAGTTGGGCATTCTTGACCCTGCCAACAGGGATTCTCTCTGTGGTGATGGTCTGAAGGCGTTCCTGTCACAGTTTGACGGTAAAGCCAAAGAAAATCTGCCATCAGTATTCCACATGGGATCCTGTGTTGACAATACCCGTGCCTCCGACCTGTTGATGGATATGGCAAATGAATTGGGAGTAGATACTCCGAAGGTTCCATGGGTTGCTTCAGCTCCGGAAGCTATGTCCGGTAAAGCCGTTGCTATCGGCTGCTGGTGTGTAACCCTTGGGATGCCGGTTCATGTCGGTGTTCTGCCTCCGGTTGAGGGCAGTGACCTCTTCTACAGCATCTGTACCCAGATTGCCAGTGATGTTTATGGCGGTTACTTCATATTTGAAGTTGACTACAAGGTTGCTGCAGAGAAGCTGCTGAGTGCGCTTGAATACCGCACATGGAAACTCGGTGTACACAAGAATACTGCCGAGAAATTCGAAACCGATTTATGCCAGAACTACTAATTCGTATTCCGAAATTCGAAAGGAGGAACAAGAATGTCAGAAGAACTCAACTTTGATCAGATATATGCAGATGCGGATAAAGCGATGGAAGGCAAAGAGCCTGTTAAAATGTTCAGGAGAGCTTACAAAGGCGCTATTACCGCAGTCAGTTATGCTGAAATTCTTTTAACCCGGGCTATCCAGAAACATGGTAAGAATAAAGCCGTAGGGTATCCCGATACCGCTTACTTCGTTCCTGTTATCCGCTGCATGAGCGGTGAAGAAGTAAGGACACTCGGGGACATGGTTCCAGTCCTGAACAGGATGCGCAACCAGATCACCGAGAATCTTACCTTCGAGCAGTACAGGTTAAACGGCGAATCAACCTGGTATGCTGCGGATATTATTGAGGTTATCAGATATATCGACTATAGTCCCGAGCAACCGCTCCATGTTGCCCCCTGGACCGGTTTCCTCACAGACCCGGTAGTCCGTTCCTATGGTATCAAGATGGTTGACTGGACCATTCCCGGTGAGGCCGTTATTGTGGGCCGTGCTAAGGACAGCAAGGCAGCAGCTAAAATTGTTGCTGATATGATGGGTAAAGGCTTGATGCTCTTCCTCTGTGATGAAATAATTGAGCAACTGCTGGAAGAAAACGTTAAGCTGGGTATTGATTATATTGCTTTCCCGCTGGGTAACTTTACTCAGGTTGTGCACGCTGCCAACTATGCTCTCCGGGCCGGGATGATGTTCGGTGGGATTAAGGCCGGACTCAGGGATGCTCAGAGAGATTACCAGCGTCGTCGTGTTCTCGCCTTCATTCTCTATCTGGGTGAGCATGACTTTGTTAAGGATGCTGCCTGTGCAGGCGCCATCTGGACCGGTTTCCCGGTTATTACTGACCAGCCCATGGCTGAAGATGAGCAGATTCCTGACTGGTTTATTTCCGAACCAGATTATGAAAAGATTGTTCAGGTTGCTCTCGAAGTACGTGGTATCAAGCTTACCAACATTGATATTGACATCCCCATCAACCATGGTCCTGCCTTTGAGGGTGAGACTGTCCGTAAGGGAGACATGTACTGCGAGTTTGGCGGTGGTCGTACTCCTGGTTTCGAATTGGTTGAAATGGTTGGAGACGATATCGAAGACGGTAAGATTACACTTATTGGTCCTGATATTGACACACTGGGTGAAGATGGCGGTAGACTGCCTCTCGGAATCCATGTCAGAATTTATGGACGCAAGATGCAGTCAGACTTTGAGCCTGTTCTGGAGCGCCGGATTCACTATTTCACCAACTATGGTGAGGGTATCTGGCACGTTGCTCAACGGGATTTGAACTGGCTGCGGTTTACCAAGGATGCATTTGGCAAGGGCTTCCGCATGGAGCACCTGGGAACCCTGCTTTATGCCAAGTTTAAGGCTGAATTCCCGGCAATCGTTGACCGGGTACAAATAGATCTGATTACAGATGAAGCAGAAGTAATCAAGCGCCGTGAGTTTGCCCGTGAGAAGTACAATGCGCGTGATGCCCGTCTCCGCGAGTTGACTGATGAGGGTGTTGAAGAATTCTATTCCTGCACTCTTTGCCAGTCATTTGCCCCGACTCACGTATGTGTGGTTGCTCCTGAGCGGGTAGGTCTGTGTGGCGCTGTATCCTGGCTTGATGCCAAGGCAGCATATGAGATTAACCCGCACGGCGCTAACGTACCCATACTCAAGGGTGAATGTATCGACGAGGTTAATGGTCAGTGGAAAGCCTTCAATGAGTTTATTTACCAGAACTCCCAGAGAACCGTTGAGGCGGTTAACTTCTACACCATTATGGATAACCCGATGACTTCCTGCGGATGCTTTGAGGTTATCATGACAATGGTTCCGGAAGCTAATGGTTTCATGGTGGTTAACCGGGAACACTCCGGGATGACCCCTTGTGGGATGAACTTCTCCACCCTGGCCGGTACCTGCGGCGGTGGCGCTCAGATGCCAGGATTCATGGGAATTGGTAAAGCATACTTTGGTTCCCGGAAATTCATCAAGGCAGACGGTGGTTTAGGCCGCCTGGTATGGATGCCGAAAGCCCTCAAGGAAGCGCTCCGTGACATTCTCACAGAGAGAGCAGAAGAGGACGGACTCGGCAGTGACTTCGTAGATAAGATTGCAGATGAGAGTGTCGGTGTATCCGGTGAAGAGATTCTTCCATTCCTGGAAGAAAAGGGACACCCTGCACTGGCAATGGATCCATTGATGTAATTGGTTGCAGCTTATACGCAGTATTAAGATTGGTTGATACAGCCGCAAAAAAGCGGTTGTATCAACCACATATATAAAAATACAACCAATACAGTAGGGAAAGGAGATTGGAGAATGGGTTTAACAGGATTAGAGATTTTTAAACAACTGCCCAAGAAGAACTGTAAAGAATGTGGTCAGCCGACTTGTCTGGCATTTGCCATGCAGCTGGCTGCCGGTAAGGCGGGTCTGGATGCTTGTCCTTACGTAAGTGATGCTGCTCGTGAGGCACTTGATTCGGCTTCTGCACCTCCAGTAGCGTTGGTTAAAATTGGCGTGGGCGAAAAGGCTTTCGAGCTTGGTAATGAAACCGTTATGTTCCGCCATGACAAGAGGTTTGAGCACCCCACAGGTATCGCCATCCAGGTTAGTGACAACATGAGCGCTGATGAGGTGAAAGCGAAAGTCGATAAGGTCAACAAACTGGTATTTGACCGTGTAGGTCAGGTTCATGAGGTTAACATGGTTGCTGTGGCCAATGATTCCGGTGATGCTGCCAAGTTTGCCGATACAGTTAAACTTGTCCAGGATAACACAGCATATCCGCTGTTACTTACCTCCGGTGATGCTGCAGCTATGGAAAAAGCCCTTGAAATTGCCGGCGTCAACAAGCCGGTAGTGAATGCCGCTGATGCCGGGAACTATGAGGCTATGGTGGCCTTGGCTAAAAAATATGAAGCTCCTCTCGTAGTTAAAGGTTCTGATTTGAATAGTCTTGCTGAAACCGTGGAAAAAATTGCTGCACTTGGTTACAAGAATCTTATTCTTGATTCCGGGGCTCGCGAGCTTTCCAAGGTTATTGCAGACCAGACTCAAATCAGGAGGCAGGCTCTTAAACTGTTCCGTCCGTTTGGGTATCCTACAATAGCTTTTGCCAACAATGATGATGCGGTTATGGAATCACTGTATGCTAGTACATATGTAGCTAAGTACGCCGGTATCGTTGTTGTTAACAGCGCTGAACCCGAGCATATCCTTCCGGTTATTACTCTGCGTCTGAACATCTACACCGACCCGCAGAAACCGATTGCCGTTGAGTCCAAGATTTACGAAATTCTTGATCCGGGTAAGGATGCACCTGTGCTTATTACCACAAACTTCTCACTCAGTTATTTCTGTATTGCCGGTGATACTGAAGCGGCACGTATGCCTGCTTACATTGTTCCGGTTGATACTGACGGTATTTCTGTACTTACAGCATGGGCAGCAGGTAAATTCTCACCTGAGAGCATTGCTGATACTATCAAGAAGCTTGGTATCATGGACAAAGTTAACCACAACAAGGTTATTATCCCCGGTGGTGTAGCAGTTCTGAGCGGACAAACAGCAGAGCTTACCGGTTGCGAAGTTCTCGTAGGACCTCGTGAGTCTGCCGGTATTAATAGCTTTTTCAAGCAGCAATGGAATCAGTAATTTAGTGCTTGCAGCATAATACTGATTGATATCACTGCTGGAAAAAGGAAATTACGAGATCATGAAAGGAGCGTAAGAAATGGCTGTTACTATAGCAAAAGAAAGATGGACCAGTAAAGTTGCCGAAGAGGCATATGGTTCTCAAGGTATAAAAGTTGGTGGAGAAACTACACTGCCCTTCCTGCAGTTCGAAGGTGAAATTCCAAATCGCCCTGTTACTGCTTTGGAAGTTTTTGATACAGAGCCAAAGGATTACCCTGACATGTTAAGGGAAGCCTTTGCCGATGTAATTACTGACCCTGTGGCATGGGCTAAGAAGGTTGTTGAATATGGGGCCGACATGGTTGCTTTAAGGCTGATGAGCGCTCATCCGGACTGGAACAATGCCAGCGCTCAGGATGTAGCCAAAACTGCCAAGGCAGTTGCTGATGCAATCGATGTCCCTCTGATTGTAATCGGCTGCGGCGTTGAGGAGAAGGATGGAGAAATCCTGCCTGTAGTCGCCGAGGCTCTTGAAGGTAAAAAAGCGCTTATTGGCTGTGTTACTGCCAATAACTACAAATCTATTACTGCTGCTGCTAATGGCTATGGACATTATGTAATTGCATCTTCACCGCTGGATATCAACCTTTGCAAGCAGTTGAACATCTTAATTAATGAAATGGGTCTTCCTCTTGACCGGATTGCCTTTGACCCACTGGTTGGTGCACTCGGTTACGGTATTGAGTACGCATATTCCATTATGGAACGTGCCCGTATGGGAGCCCTTACCGGTGACAAGACACTGGCTACTCCGATAGTTGCCTTCATCGGTCAGGAAGCTTGGAAGGCAAAAGAAGCTAAAGATGCAGACGCACCCGAATGGGGTCCGCAGGGTGACCGGGCTATTCTGTGGGAAGTAACCACTGCTACCACATTTGCAATAGCCGGAGCAAACATCTTTATCATGCGCCATCCAGAATCTATTAAGAAATTTAATGCATTCGTGGATGAAGCTATGAAATCCAATGCTTACTAATTAGTAAGGCAAAAACCAAATAAAGGAGGTTAGTTAGTGATGTTTGAGATTATAGGTGAAAGAATTAACGGATTATTTTACGATATCCGTGATGCAATTGCTAACAAGGACCCCAAGCCTGTCCGTGACTGGGCTGTTAAGCAGGCCGAAGCCGGTGCATTTTGGCTGGATATAAATACCGGACCTGTTGCCAAGAAATCTGAACAGGCAGAAATTATGGCTTGGCTGGTAAAAACAGCTCAGGAGGCTGTTGACCTTCCCTGCTGTATTGATACAACCAACTGGGATGCAATTGAGGAAGGCCTTAAGGTTCATAAAGGCAAGGCCCTGATCAACTCGACAACTGCTGAACAGGCTAAAATGGACGCCCTTTTCCCGATGGCTGCCAATTATAACGCCGCCATTGTCGGTTTGGCAATGAATGAAAAGGGAGTTCCCAAGAGCGCCGAAGACCGTACCGCACTGGCAATGGAACTTGTTGCCAATGCTGATGCTTACGGTATTTCTCCAGTGGATCTCTATATTGACCCATTGGTTCTGCCGGTCAATGTTGCTCAGGAGCACGGTCCGGAGTGCCTGGAAGCTCTTCGCCAGGTTAAACTTCTGTCCAATCCGTCTCCCAAGACAACTGTTGGGTTGAGTAATATTTCTCAGAAAGCCCCCAACCGTCCGCTGATTAATAAGACATTCTTGGCTATGGCTATGGTGTGCGGCCTGGATTCAGCTGTTATGGATGCATGTGATGACGATCTGGTAGATACTGCTGCTACAGCAACTATCATCCTTAACCAGTCCATCTACTGTGACTCCTACCTGAAGATTTTCAGGCAAAAGTAACAGCATTCACAAAAAGGTCTTTACACAAAACAGTTCTTGGTGTATTCTGGTGGAGAGCTTCATTTGAGGCTCTCCCCAATTAACTTCTCTATGTAGGAGGAGACTCATGGAAAATAATACTCGAATTGGCGTCTTTTTCTGTAGTTGTAATGGTAAAATTACAGAAAAGATAGACTACGGACAGATCACCTCCGAAATCAAGAAACTCCCACAGGTAGAGTATGTCAGAGACAGTCAGAACCTATGTGCTCATCTTGAAGGAGAGCTAATCTGTAAGGAAATTACCAAGAACCAGCTCAACCGGGTTGTGGTGATTGGTTGTGCCAGGGCAAAGGAAGAAGGGTTTTTTAAAGAGGTCCTGCAAAAAGCAGGGGTTAACCCCCACCTGTTGTCTATGGTCAATCTCCTTGAAGAGTGCTCCAGTGTTCATGGCAAATCTGCCCAGTCAGCGGCTAAAGCCTTAGAATTAGCTAAAATGGGCATAGCCAGGGCAGGTAAACTTGAAGAGATATCCTGTGGAGATTACTCAGTTAACCGGACTGTGCTGGTACTGGGTGGAGGGCTGGCCGGAATGGAAACGGCGCTGCAGGCAGCAGCAAGGGGACATAAAGTAATCCTTGCTGAAAAAGAAGACAAGTTAGGCGGTAGATTGGCCAGAGTTAATTCAATCATTGGTGTTGACCGCAACCCTGCCGAACTCTTGGATGAAAAAGTGAAAGCAGTAACTTCCAATCCATCCATTGAAGTGAGGACAGGAACCAGGCTCGGTGACCTTGATGGAAACATCGGGGGCTATACGGCCTGGCTGGTTAAGGGGGATTCGGAAACACCGGTTGAAGTTGGCGCAATCGTGGTTGCCACCGGGGTCCAGACAATCTACTGTCCGGTGAAATATGGTCTCAGCATTGCTGACAATGTTATCGGACAGATGAAACTGGAGCGGCTGCTTGCAGATGGAAAAGATTTTACCGGGAAAAACATTTCTCTGGTTATCGGCAAGACCACAGAGGAGTATAACCTTTCCTTTGTGATAGCAATCAAAAATGCGCTGCTTCTGCGCAAGAAATTTAATGCCACAGTAAACGTGTTCTACACAAACATCAAGGTTGGCGGCGATAACTGGGAGAAGATGTACACCGAAGCCAGAGACGTAGGGGTAAATTTCTTTAAGTTTGATGAAGGTATTGAGATAACCGCAAATAATGGTGAAATAATAATTAATTATGAGGATCCCTTCATTAGAGGTAAGATACCCGGACCGTTTACTATCACATCAGATTACATTATACTCCCCGAAGAACTGGTACCTGCTGACGGAACAGAAGACCTCGCAAAAGTCCTTCGCATTGATTTAGGACCCAAATCATTTTTCAGTATTGATAATGCTCATATTCTTCCTGAGATGACATCCAGAGACGGTATATACCTGGTAGGCAGTTGTCAGACCCCCGGTTTTGTCATTGATATTCAAATATCAGCCAGGGCAGTAGCCGAGGAAATCTTCCGTAAACTTTATGCTGATAAGGTTTCAGTTGAACTTACCCAGCCGTATGTTGATGCTTCTAAATGTGTTGTCTGCCTCACCTGTTATCGCTGTTGTCCACATGGGGCGATCACCATTGAGCATGGCGAGCAGTTTGATAACCTGTATAAATCAGCAGCTCAAATGAATCCAATGGTTTGCAGGAGATGCGGTATCTGTGCCGCTGAGTGCCCCGGCAAAGCCATCCAGCTGCCTGATTACACGGATGACCAGGTTCTTGCCCAGCTCGAAGCAATGGAGGTGTAGCCGTGAGTGCCAATGCAAACTTTCAACCAAAGATTATCGTATTTGCCTGTGAAAATTCAGGCTGGCTGGCTTCTGAACATGCGTCAGAACTGGCTTTAGGCTATCCCGAAAAAGTTGAGCTGATCAAAATTCCCTGTTCCGGGAAAATCGATGTCCTGTTTTTTATGAAGGCTCTGGAAAAGGCAGATGGTACAATTGTAATGGCCTGCCAGAAGGAGAATTGTAAGTTTATAAAAGGCAACATCAGGGCAGCTCAGAGGGTAAAGCAGACAGAGAATCTTCTAAAAGAAATCGGTGTTGAGCCGGAGCGGGTAGGTATTCATTATTTGGCGGCAAACATGGGCCACAAGTTCGTTGAAATCGTTCAGAACTTTTACGATAAAATCAGAGAGTTAGGACCAAATCCTGGGAAGGTGATAAAATGATTATTGCGGAGAGAAAACCCATTGAAGAAATTTTAGGACTCCTAAGCAAGCATCAGAAAGTGCTTGTCCTCGGATGTGGCGGTTGTGTTACCGTATGCCTGGCCGGGGGAGAAAAAGAGGTAGGGCTCCTGAGTTCCCAGTTAGCTATGGCTCGCAGTAAAGAAGAAAGACCTCTGGAGGTAGTTCAGCAGACTGTTGAGCGCCAGTGTGACTTCGAATATCTTGAAGGGATTCGCCACATTGTCAAGGATGTTGATGCAATACTGTCACTTGCTTGTGGTATTGGTATCCAGACCTGTGCCGAAGCGTTTCCCGATAAGATTGTTTGGCCCGGTGTTAACACCAAGTTCCTTGGGGTTAACCTGAATGTTGGCGAATGGGCTGAAAGATGCCAAGCCTGCGGACAATGTGTTCTGGATAAGACAGGCGGCATTTGTCCGGTTGCCAGGTGTTCAAAGAGTATTTTCAACGGTCCCTGCGGCGGTTCCCAGGACGGCAAGTGCGAGGTTTCCCCGGACACCGATTGTGCATGGGCCCTTATCCATGACCGCTTAACCCGTTTGGGTGAGGTCGATTCCCTGCGTGAGATTATGCCTGTTAAAGACTGGTCATTCAGCAGGGATGGCGGTCCTAGAAAACTGGTAAGGGAGGACTTGGAACTTGAAAGCGGGAAGTAAACTTGAAAGAATGTTAGAAAGTGGCAATTTTACCGTTACCGGTGAAATTGGACCGCCAAAAAGCTGTAATGGCGAGATAGTGCGTCATCATGCCAGAATGCTCAAAGGGTACTGTGAATCGTACAACCTGACAGATAACCAGACAGCTATTGTACGCCTTTCCAGTATTGGAGCAGGTAAGATTCTTCTTGAAGAGGATTGTGAGCCAAACATTCAGATTGTCTGCCGGGATCGGAACAGGATTGCTATCCAGAGTGACGTGCTGGGCGCCTCCGCTCTGGGAATGAAGAATATTCTGTGTCTCTCCGGTGACCACCAGAAATTTGGTAACCATCCGACATCAAAGAATGTTTATGATGTTGACTCCATTCAGTTGATTAAAATTCTTGACGGGATGCGCAATGGCTATTTCGCCAATGGGGAACAAATGAAGGATGAGCCGCCGAAGATTTTTATCGGATGTGCTGCCAACCCGTTTGCTGATCCTTTTGAATTTCGTGTCACCAGGCTGGAGAAAAAAGCCGATGCTGGAGCTGACTTTACTCAAACCCAGTGTGTTCTCGACATGGAGCGTTTTGACCGCTGGATGGAGCTTGTCAGGGCTCGGGGACTTCATAAGAGAATCAAGATTCTGGCAGGTATTACACCAATGAAATCTGTTAAGGCTGCAAAGTATATGAACAAGTATGTTGCCGGAATGATGGTATCCCAGGAATATATCGACAGGCTGGATAAAGCTGAAGATGTTAAAGCCGAAGGTGTTAATATTGCTTGTGAACAAATTGAGCACCTCAAGAAAATGGAAGGTATTGCCGGTGTTCATATTATGGCAATTGCTTGGGAAGAAATTGTTCCTGAGATTTGTAAACGGACCGGTTTGGATCCGAGACCGGAGGTATAAACCGACATGCCTTTAGTGGAGGGGAACAAATTGCAAAAACAGAAAGTTCTCGTGATAGGTGGCGGGGTTGCTGGAATGACCAGCGCCCTGGAAGCGGCGGCCAAAGGAATTGAAGTATATTTGGTCGAGAAAGCTGCCGATATCGGAGGGTGGGCATACACATACTGTTGTAAGGCAACCGAAAATTGTGCCAAGTGTTCCGCATGTCTCGTACCTCAGGCCAAAATGCATGTTGAGAAAAATCCCCTGATTACCGTTTTCTGTGGTAGTGAAGTTGTTGGGATTTCAGGTAAGTCCGGTGATTATAGCGTAAAGGTGAAAACAGGTCAGGATAAGGCAGTTGACCTGGAGGCAGGGGCAATTATCATAGCTACTGGCTTCAAACCCTTTGATGCGGCCCGCAAAGGTGAATTTGGTTATGACAGGGAAAAGAATGTGATAACCGCCCTGGAATTGGAACAGGCAATGCGTGAAAAGGGTTCGCTGGTTTCAGCATATGGCAAGGCCAAGCGTATTGGCTTTATACAATGTGTTGGCAGCAGGGATTTGGCTTTGGGCAATAACTACTGTTCAAAGGTTTGCTGTATGTATGCCTCAAAGCTGGCCAGGTTGATCCGTTCCGAACTGGCTGATGCCGAGCTGACTATTTTCTATATGGACTTCCAGACCTTTGGCCTGGGCTTTGATGAGTTTTTCCGTTCTGCAAAAGATGATGATAAGATTCAGTTTGTCAGGGGCATACCTGCAAAGATATTTGGGTTTCCCTATGACAGGTTGACAGTCAGGTATGCCAACTCTATGACCGGTGAGGCCATAGAGGATAAGTTTGACCTGATTGTGCTGTCAACTGCTATAACCCCCAGTGAGGATACTGAAGCGCTGGCACTTTTACTGAACGTGGAAACAGATGAACATGGCTTCTTTAAGAACACTGTTCTTGATCCTGTGGGAACCAAACAGACCGGTGTGTTTATTGCCGGTACCTGCCAGTCACCAAAAGATATTCCCCAGAGTATGGAACAGGCCAAGGCTGCTGCCGGAGCCGCAGTCAAGTTTCTTGCTGAATAATAAGTAGTGATCATCCGCGGATAGACGCGGATTAAACACCGGATGCGTTAATCCGCGTAATTCGTGGTTGGTCCTCGTAACCAATAAATCAGTGTTCATCACTGGTTTATTTTTTTAGGGGCACACAGACCTTGCTTCCTACGAGCAGGTTGTAGGGATCAACACCTGGATTGGCTTTCAGGATATCCTCAAGAGGGATATTCATTATTCGGGAAATTTTCCAGAAGGTATCTCCCGGTTCTATTATCCAGTATACCTGGCCCGGACATTCCTGCTTGATGGACTGCCTTTTTTTTCTCATAATTATCCTCCCGGTACATCTTATTCATTTGTTTATTTTATGGCAAAAAGAAGTAAATTGTCCGTGTGTGTTTTAATAATACCTTGACTTTATTTAGTGACAGGAGAGACTGCAGATGCCGCCAGTGTTGATTACAATGCCACTGACCCTATTGGTGTCAATTCCTGGGTGGATGTATTTTTCTGCATTTGTTCATGAACTGTCCCATTTGGTAACTTCACGGGTTATGGGGTTTAAAATAAAGGAATACCGTTTGTGGTCGGCGCCCTGGGGGGTAAGGGGTTTTGTCGATGTGGTGATTCCGGGGGGTACCAGCCGGTATTTTCTGAAAAGAGGGCTGATGCACCTGGCGGGGCCTGTCTCTCACCTCGTAATTATAGTAGTGGCAGCTGTCTGCCTGATATACTCTCAGGGTGTCATCCTGAAAACTTTTTGGTGTGCAGGGATAGTGGTAAACTGCTATCTTATGATTATGAACATTGTTCCGGCTTATTCTGACGGAAGACAGTTCCTGAACATGCTGAAAAGAAAAAAGGGTATAGAGAAATTTCGAAAATAATTATTTTGCAGGAGCAGCATGCCATGAAACAAAAAGCTTGGGGAGCTATTATCGATTTTGATGATACCCTGGTGGAGACAACCATATATTATGATCAGGCCAAAGAGCAGTTTGCCGCCAAAATGTCGGAACTTGGCTTTCCTGCCGGGGAATGCCTGGAGGTCCTGAACCGGTTTGACATCAACAATGTTCTTAAGTGCGGCGGTTTTCACAAACAGTGTTTTCCCAATGCTCTTGTGGAAACTTATGAATATTATACAAAGCTGTTTAATGTGAAGTTCTGCCGCAAGACCCGAAAATGGATGGAAGACCTCGGCTGGTGGGTATTTGAGCAGCCTGTCGAATTAATTACCGGAGCCCGGGAAACCCTGGAGAAGCTCAGCCTCGAGATCCCTCTGTTCCTGGCCACAAAGGGGGATGAGGAGATACAGACCAAACGGTTGGAAGAAAGCGGCCTGAGGGATTACTTCAGGGCTGTGTATATAGTGCCTGACAAAACCCACCAGGAGTACCTGGGGATTGCCGATAAAAACAGCATTGATCCCGGGCAGTCATGGGTAATAGGGAACAGCATGAAGGGAGATATCAATCCCGGCATTAAAAGCGGCTTTAACTGTATTCATGTATTTCACCACAATACCTGGGATTTTGAGGAGGAAGAGCCGGAAGGGGAGTTTTTCTCTGTAAACTCTATCAGAGATGTGGCAGGAATTATCTTTAAAGGATTATAATGATTAGAAACAATCTATCAATATGAGAAGGATAAGATGCGCCTGTGTCGAAGTAAGTAGGGAAATGGCCTGATATGGAGAGGTGTTCATATGAAGGTAATCTGCAGCCCCGATTCGGAGCGTCTGCTGGACATTCTTACAAGCGCCTTTTGGCATTACCGCCGGCATACGGATGAAGTTATTAATTCCGGGCGTTGGGCTAATATTGACGCTTTTTTGGAAGAACGGAAGCTGATTGATAAGGTTGTTCAGATAGCAGTTGATAACCCGGTCCCGGGGAGCAATTTTGCGGTCAGTTGTCGCGACGGGCAGGAGTTTTTGCTGGTACGAAAGGTTCTGGAGCATTATCTGTCAGAATCAAAAGCTGTTGTGAACAGCATAAATGAGCCCGGGATAGCAGGTAAATGCCGGGAAGATGTCGAGATAATCCGAAGCCATATTATGCAGGCAGTCCATTAGACAGTCCGGAAAAGCAGCGGTTAAGTATTTCACCGGACTGCTTTTTATTTTTTTCTCACAGTTGGCTCCGGAAATGACCGGGTATGAAATATGGTGAGCTATTGTACCGGTTTTCCGCAGTGCCGCCTATGAGTCTAAGCTGCCACCCACCGGCAACAAGGCAGCGTCCCCGAACTTGATGGCTCATTGGGATGTTTTCACTGGATGACCGCCTCTCGTTTTGGCGAGCCAAAACTTCCCGGCGGCCTTCGCCATCTTCGGACATGCGGGGACTCCCTGACTTGTTGCCGGTGCTTTGCAGCAAGACTCATAACGGCGGCACTGCAAGGAAAATCTTGTACAACACCTCACCATATTTCACCGTCATTTCCGAGAGCCTAAATGTGGAGAAAAAAAGTAAATACCCAAATTTTTCATATGAAGAGGAGAATCTGGAATTGAGTCGTATTTCACCTCCCGGAATGGTTGGCTCGCCTTGTATTTGTAAGGATTGTGAGGTTTAATTACAGATTTCTCTGAAGGAATTATCCAATACCGTAACGAAATGATTTGACTGACAAGAGATACGCATCTGAAGGAGAGACTTTGATGAAACTCAGGATAATCGTATTATCCAAAAGAATTATTATACTTGCAGTTATTTTTATGCTGCTTGCCGGACTGCTGCAGGCATCGGATTCGTATGCCAAATTCCAGTGGAAAAAGGAAATATTTTTACCGGGGCTGCAGGGGAAAACTGTTATTATTGACCCAGGCCATGGGGGGGCCGACCCGGGCGCGGTTTCCGGCAGGTATCGGGAGTCAGACCTGAACATGGAAACGGCCCTGGCCCTGAAAAGTCAGTTAGAGGATAATGGGATTAAAGTCAAGCTGACCCGCAATGGCAGTGAGGGTATTGTACCTAAAGAAAACATGACATATGCTGAACAGTGGGCGAACCTGCGCAAGAGAAAAGAATTTGCCGCTGAGCAGAGGGGGCATCTGCTGTTAAGTATTCATACCAACAGTCATCAGGATTCACGTGTTTCAGGGGCTATTGTTTTTTATACTGATGAAGTTTCCGCAGATCTGGCCGCCGAAATTCAGGCCCGGCTGAATACCCTTGGAACTAAGAAAAGATCGGCAGAACAGAAGAACTTTGCGGTTATCAAGGGCAATCCAATGCCCGCTGTGCTCATTGAAACAGGGTTTATTACAAATGAACATGACCGGGAAATGCTGGTTTCCTCTAAGGGTACTGTGGCCAAACTTATTTATGAAGCCCTGGACAGGTATTACCAAGAACCGGCCTTACCTCAAACGGAAACGGCTGCAAAAGGAGGTTGACGATGGTTGACGATGATTGACTATCATATCCACCCTGATTATTCCATTGATGCCGAGCCATATTCTATGGAGGAATACTGTATCAAGGCACTGGAATTGGGATTTCGGGAAATCTGTTTCACCACTCACTGTGAGTTTGACCCTCTTAGGAAAAACCTTGACTGGTTTGTCAGGTGTTGTGGCACAGTTGTGCCCATGCATCCGGTAACCTGGCTGGACCGGTACTTTAAAGATATTGCCAGGTGTGCGGGGATGTTTCTGAAGGACGGGCTTATTGTTAAAGCCGGGCTTGAGGCAGGTTTTGACCATGGCTTGGAAAGAGATATCGATGATGTTCTTTCCCAGTATCCCTTTGATTTTGTTATCGGTTCGGTACACTGCCTGGACCATATTGCTATTTCCTCAGCCGCAGAGGGCCCTGGCTACTTCAGGGGCAGGAGCCTTCAGGAGGCTGCCGATGCTTACTATGGGACACTTGCCGGAGCGATTGCCTCAGGGCTGTTTGATGTAATCGGCCACCTGGATATCTACCGGAGGCATGGCACATCATTTTATGGTGAAAAGACAGCATTGGTATTTCAAAGTTATATAGACGAAATTTTGGAGCTGATGGTGAAAAAGGGCACTGGTCTTGAAATCAACACTTCTGCGTCAAGGTACAACCAGGGCTTGTTTTATCCTGCGGAGCAGTTTTTAATAAAGGCGGTGGCAAAGGGGGTCAACAAATTTACGATTGGTTCTGATTGTCACCGGATAAGTGAACTTGGCAGAAACCTTTATCCTGCCATGGAGTCAGCAAAAAAAATTGGAATAAGATTTTCTGTCTATGAAAGGCGAAAATCAAGGCTTGCCGATGAAATATAGAGTTTTTCCACAAAGATTCGCAAAATTGAATCTTTAATATGCAGGAGGATTTTTGGTATTTTTTGTAGAACTACCTCAGAAATAACTTGTTTTTGAAAAGTTGTGACTCAAAGGGGGGCCGGTATGAAACAACTTATTCCAGATAACTTGGAACCCGGAATGGTTCTCGCAGACACGGTGTTTGCGGCAAACGGAAGAGTACTTCTTGCTGAAGGGACAAAACTTACCCGGGACTTAATCGAACGTTTGAAGGAAATGCAGATACTGACGGTTTTTATAAATGACGAAAACACAATAAGTGTTGACCCGGATGATGTTCTGATAAACCGTGTCCATTCAGAAGCCCTTCAGGTATTAGGGCATTTTTTGCCGGCTGATATTTTTGGTGAGCGCCTGGGAAGTGTTAAGGACCGTTATGATTCGCTCACGGGCATTCTGGACGAGGTTGTCAAAGACGAAAAGGTGGCTAATCTTTACCTTGACCTGAGAACAATCGATGATGATACCCTGGATCATTCCATTAATGTCTGTGTCCTTTCTCTGATTATGGGTGATGTTTTCAAGCTGAACAGGGAAAAGCTGCTTCAGCTGGGCAAGGCGGCCATGGTCCATGACATAGGCAAAAAAGCTGTTCCCCAGGATATAATTGCCAAAAGAGAAGACCGTACCCCTGAAGAAGCTAAGATATTTGAAGATCATACCAAACACGGATACCAAATCCTGCGGGAAAGTGAATTTGATGTCGGTATCGCCCGGGTAGCCCTTTACCATCATGAGAGATGGGATGGCAGCGGGTATATTAACAAAGTTGCCGGTGAGAATATTGACCTGTTCTCACGCATTGTCGCTGTTGCAGATGTGTATGATGATGTTACCAGAGGTATTTCATACAAACAAAAGTACCTGCCCCATGAAGCCATGGAATTCCTCTATGGAGCGGGGAATATCTATTTTGATGCCAGAGTGGTTAAGGCTTTTACGGGAAGCATTTTTGCCTATCCCCTGGGGAGCATAGTTAAGCTGAGTACAGGGGAAATCGGTATTGTCATAAATGTGCAAAAAACAATGGCGCCAAGGCCAATCGTCAAAGTATTCTATGACAAGGCTAATAACCGCCTGGATTACCCCAGGCAGGTGGATCTCAGTGAACAAAAAACCTTATTTATAACGAAAATATTATAGGATTTTGGTCAGTTGACCGAACGGAGGAGTAAGCCAATGAGCAAGACCAGGGACAGAAAAGGCAACATAACTGCAGCATTTGGTTCTGATTTGACACTGGAAGGAATGACAGGAGTCCCTAACCTTTTGTTAAAACACTATCAGAAAATTGGAATTACTGACAGTGAAATGATGCTGATAATCCAGCTAATGCATCTTCAGACAGCATCAAACCAGCATTTTCCCTCAGCTGATGTGTTGGAATCCTATATGTCTGGAGATAGGGCTCAGATTCAGGCTGACCTTACAAATTTAAAAGATAAGGGTATTATCAGCATTAAAAACTTTTATGATGACGAAACTGATGAAGTAATGCCATTTTACTGCTATGAACCTCTGTTTGAAAAGATATCCGAGTTTTGGGCCTGTGAAAAGGTACATACATACCAGCAGATGAAGAAGAACTTGGCCGAACAAAAGCACAAGACCGGGGCAGTCAGAAGAGAGAGAGCGGGTTCATTTGCCAAGGTCTGCAAGGGTTTTGAAAAGGAATTTGGCCGCATGCTGTCACCAATGGAAATTGAACAGGTGGACCTTTGGCTCAATGATTATAATGAACATACTGAATTGATTTTTGAAGCCCTGAGGCGAGCTATTTTGCTGGGCAAGCATAATTTCAAATACATAGACAGTATTCTGCTGGAATGGACGAAAAATAATTTAAAGACAATTGATGATGTCCTGAACTATGAGTCTAATTTCCGTCAGCGGCAGTCCAAGAAACCAATCCGCAAAAAAATAGAAAGTCCTGATAAGAGGAAAGATAAGTTCAGGCTTTTGTACCTCAGCTAATTAGGGGGAAGATCATTGAAAAAAGACCAGGATAATTGTTCCCTCTGTCAAGGCAGGGGGATTGTTATTATAGACAGTGAAACGGCCAGGCCTTGTAAGTGCATGCTGCACCGGAGCATAAGACTTAAGTTCAGGAATTCCAGGATGAGTAAGGAAATGCGGGACTACAATTTCAGCCGGTTCAGTTCAAGGTATTATTCTAAAAACCATCGGGATTCCATTAATGGGAGAACCTATTACGATAATGCTGCTGCTGCTTTTGCGGCCGCTCAGAAGTTTACCCGGGATATTAAGGAAAACATTGTTCCCGACGGTATTCTGCTGACCGGACCGGTGGGCGGCGGCAAAACATTTCTGGCCTGTGCCATAGCCAATGCCCTTCTGGACTGTGGTAAAGAGGTGTTGTTTGTGGTTGTTCCTGACCTCTTGGATCAGATCAGGGCTACCTTTGACCGCTCCTATGAGTACACTGAGCAGGATTTGATGGATACTGCCAGAAAAGTTGAGGTCCTGGTACTGGATGATATGGGGGCACATAATTATACTGACTGGACCGCCAACAAGATTTACTCGATTCTCAATTACCGGATGAATAACAGGCTGCCAACCGTCATGACTACAAACCTGGATCTGGCTGAGCTGGAGGAACACCTCGGTGAGAGGACCACTTCAAGAATAATACAAATGTGCAAGGTCTACCGGTTGTTGGTAGAGACAGATATACGCATTGTCAGGAGACATGAGAAAGAAGGAAATGCAAAGTAATTTACGAAATATTTGAACAACCCTTGAAGGAATAATTTGAAGGTGTTATAATAAGATAAAATTAGATATGATTAAATTTAACAGATAGGTGACCCGTAACAGGGTTGAAAAGGGAAGCTGGTGCAAATCCAGCACGGTCCCGCCACTGTAACAGGGAGAAACCCGCAATATATGCCACTGGGCTCATGCCCGGGAAGGCGCGGGGGACGATGAACTGGAGTCAGGAGACCTGCCTATCTTAGGTACACCGTTATACCTTCGATTGAAAGGCAGGTGGACATTGAAACAGTACTTTAGTTAACAGTACTTTTCCCAGTCTACCCAGACTGGGATTTTTAATTTTTACGGATGTATTTGTGTATATTAAGTTAGGTAAAGCCGGTTCTAACAATTTAATGAAAAAATGGAGATGAAATAATGCATATACAGGATGGATTTCTGGTCGGAAAATGGGCAGTCGCCTGGTACGGGGCAGCATCAGTCTTTGTTGCCAAAGGGGTTTATGACATAACCTGGCGTACTCAAAGGGTAATGGCATATAAGCCACTGCTGGGACTGGTCAGTGCAGCCGTGTTCTTTATATCGCTGCTGCCAATTCCGGTACCTGTTACCGGCACTTCATCCCATCCGGCTGGGACACCGGTGGCTGCTATTCTGGTCGGTCCTTTTGTCAGCATGGTCCTGGCAGTGGTGGCCCTTCTCCTGCAGGCGCTGTTTTTTGCCCATGGCGGGTTATCCACACTTGGCGCCAATGTCTTTTCCATGGGGGTTGTCGGATCCCTGACCGGCTTCGGAGTATTCTGGCTGGGCAGGAAAGCCGGGCTGTCTCTGGGAATCGCGGCATTTTTGGCCGGTGTTTTCGGAGACCTGGCAGTTTATTCAACCACTTCATTCCAATTAGCTCTGGGAATGCCGGGAATTAATGACCAGTCAATGCTTAAGGCCTTCCTGACATTTCTGGGCCTGTTTATGCCGACCCAACTTCCCTTAGCGCTGCTGGAAGGAGTGGTTACCGGAGGCATGGTCACATACATAGCCAAAGTCAGACCTGACATTCTCAAAAAACTGGGTGTGCTTCAGGAGACAGGTGAGGGGGAAAGCCAAAATGCAGAGAATCAGAGATGAAATACGGCGGAATTTGATTCCTGTCCTGACAATAATGTTTCTCCTGTTATTCCCACTATCAGTATCAGCCGGAGAAAAGTGGCAGGGGACAGATGACCTTGTTGATAGTAAAATGGAGGAGGTAACCGGTGTGTCCGCAAAGGAACCACTGGTAAACATAGAAGGCAACCTGGGGCTGTTTTTATTTGCAGTCGGAGGGTTTGCCGCCGGAGCAGTGGTGGGATACCAGTGGCACAAAATATTTGTTACAAAGGCGGGGAAGAACGATGGTTAAGGAATCTTACTTGATGGTTGATGCTTTTGCCCAGAGAGATAACACCTTTACCAGAATGGATGCCAGAGTAAAGGTACTGGTGTCAGTTTTAGCCCTTGCCGCAGTTGTCGGTCTACCGGGCTTTAAACTGCCGCTCTTCATATTTGCATTGACAGCAGCATTGATGTTGGTTATCAGAGTACCGTTTAAAATTATCGTGGGCAGGATGCTGCCACCTGTTATCCTGGGAATTGTGGTTTTCATTTTTATGGCGTTATTTCATCAGGGCAGTCAGGTCTTTAGTCTGGAGATACAGGGCTGGGAAATAAAAATTTACGGGGAAGGCCTGATTCTGGGGACTACGGTTTTGCTGAGAATTATCAGCAGTGTTTCCATCCTGTTATGTTTGAGCCTGACTACCCCTGTACATGAATTGGGATATGCCCTGATATGGTTCCGCATTCCAAGGGTAATCGTTGAGATTCTGCTGCTTACCTACCGGTATCTCTTTGTTTTATGGGATGAAGGGATGCGGATCAGGCAGGCACAGGCCATGAGGCTGGGTTATCCTGACTGGAGGAACCCGGCAGGGTGGAAGAAGGCTGTGAATTCAACCAGCACACTTATGGCAATGGTATTTATCCGGGCCTATGACCGGGCTGAAAATACCTTTTCAGCCATGCAGATAAGGGGATATAACGGAGATATCGCCGGACAGAGATACAAAAAGACTGCCTGACTGTCAATTTAGGGGGAAGCATTAATGATTATTGATGTACACCAGGTGCAGTACACATACAGTGATGGCACTAAGGCTCTGGAGGGAGTGGAGATGGAAATTCCCAGGGGGCAGTTTACCATACTCCTGGGACCCAACGGGTCGGGGAAAACTACTTTTTTTAAGGTTATCACCGGATTGCTGAAACCTGAACTCGGTGAAATTAAAATTGAAGGCAGGCCCTTCCGGGAATTTTCCAGAGAAGAATTATACAAAAGGATAGGTTTTGTGTTTCAAGACCCTAATGACCAGCTATTTGCGCCAACTGTCGGGGATGATGTGGCTTTTGGTCCGATTAACCTGAAAATGACTTCCGATGAAGTCGGTCAAAGGGTCAGGGAATCTCTGGAGATGGTAGGAATACCGCATCTGATAAATAAACCTGTGCACTACCTGAGTTACGGTCAGAAAAAAAGGGCTGCAATAGCGGGAGTCCTGGCGATGAAGCCTGATATTATTATTCTTGATGAGCCTACTGCAGGACTTGATCCGGCAGGGGTCAGGGAAATAATGGAGTTACTGGTAAAACTCAATAAAAAAGAGGGAATTACAATTTTAATGGCGACACATGATGTTGATTTGGTACCCCTGTATGCTGATAGAATTTTTATCCTTCATATGGGGCATATCCTGCTGGCAGGGACACCCGCAGAGGTTTTCAGCCGGAAGGAAACTGTCAGAAGCGCCCAGCTGCGGCTTCCCAGAGTTGCCCACCTGGCAGAGATTCTGGCTAAACGGGACCATATGGCTGTTGGCGAACTGCCTCTGACTATCGGGGAGGCCAGGAAAATGATTCTTGCTAATGTAAACGGGGATGTGAATGCCTATGGGAGATGACAGAGAACTCCGCCCGGGGATTACCACCGGTGCGAGTGCGGCTGCGGCTGCCCAGGCTGCGGTGATAATGCTGTACCGGCACGAGGTAATCGAGACCGCCCAAATAATTAATCCACAGGGCAGGGTAATTACCGTACCCATTGAAAACGTTTTTCCGGAAAAAGAATATATAACTGCTGAAGTAATCAAGGACGCCGGTGATGACCCTGATGTGACCAATGGACTCAAAATACTGGTTAAGGCCGGTAAGAGCGCAACATCGGGAGTTTCTGTCACCGGGGGCCCCGGAGTAGGGATAGTTACCAAGCCCGGCCTTCAGATACCTGTGGGAGAAGCGGCTATTAATCCTGTACCGCGGCAGATGATTACAGAAGCGGTAAGTAAATTCATCCCCGCTGGTGCAGGGGTGATTATTGAAGTCAGTGTTCCCGGCGGCGCCGCGGCAGCCAGGAAAACCCTTAATCCCAAGCTGGGGATAGAAGGCGGCATTTCGATACTGGGCACAACTGGAATAGTTGAGCCGATGTCTGAAGATGCCTTCAAAAAATCACTGGTGCCCCAGATAAGCCAGGCCATGGCTTACGGGTATACAACCATCTGCCTGACACCTGGCAGGCTTGGCGAAAAGTGGGCTGCCGGAAAGCTGGGGATCCCGGCAGAGGCAGTTGTTCAAATGAGTAATTTTGTGGGATATATGTTAAAAGAGTCTGTCAGACTGGGAATCAAAAATGTTATCCTGATCGGGCATCACAGTAAGCTTGCCAAGGTTGCGGCAGGGTGTTTTCATACTCATAATAAGGTGTCTGATGCCAGGCTGGAAACCCTGGCCGCATATGCAGGCTTACAGGGAGCAGGCCCCCGGATTATCGGAAGTGTGCTGGAAGCCAATACCTCGGAAGAGGCCCTGGAGATACTCCGGAACAATGGCTTAATGCAGGTAATGGATATGGTTGCCGCCAGAGCGGCTGCCCGGGCTATGGAGCATGTATTCGGGGAACTCCGGGTAGGTGTGGTTCTTTTCACCATGGCAGGTGAGGTCCTGGCGGCTGATGCAAACGCCTTGGAGATTGGGAGGGAAATGAAGTGGCCAATTTAATACAGGTAATTGGGGTTGGCCCCGGCCACCCGGACTACATAACTCCCGAAGCCTCCCGACTGATAAATGAAGCTGATATCCTGGTAGGCGGAGAGCGCCTGCTGGAATTATATAAAGATACCGGCAAGGAGCTATATCCGGTAAAAAACAATTTACAGGAAATGGCCGGATATATCAGGGAGCGTTACCGACACCGCAGCATTGCTGTCCTGGCATCGGGAGACCCGGCTTTTTACGGTATTTTGGAGCACCTGAAAAGAAACTTTGCAGCATCTGAATTGAAGGTTTCACCAGGTATCAGTTCGGCCCAGCTGGCCTGTGCCAGACTGGGGATATCCTGGCATGACGCTGCTTTTCACAGTGTCCATGGGCGTGGGGCAGATGGGCTTGCAGACCTGGTCCGGGTACATCCCAAGGTAATTGTCCTCACCGACCCTTCAAGGACCCCCGCAGTTATTGCCGGGATGCTGGCAGCAGAAGGGATTAAAGGGAAAAAAATTTATGTGTGTGAAAATCTCTCCTATGCTGATGAGCATATCGGAGAGTTTACCATAGAAAATGTCCCCGGAGATGTGGGAACCTCCGGTTGTGTTGTGGTGATATGTGATGAATGACAGGAGATGGAAATATAAAACCGGCGGGATACCTGATGAACTGTTTCTCAGGGGGAAGGTCCCGATGACCAAGGCCGAAATAAGATGTGTCACCATTGCCAAAGCCAGGCTTAGTGACAGCCACCTGATTTGGGATATCGGGGCGGGCACAGGTTCAATTTCTATAGAGGCAGCCCTGACATCGGAAAAGGGAACTGTATATGCAGTTGAAAAAGAAGCCGAAGCTGTGTCACTTATCAGGAAAAACAGTGAATTGTTTGGAACGGGCAATGTTGCTGTAATCCAGGGAACGGCCCCGGAAGCCATCAGCGGGCTGCCGGCGCCTGACCGGGTTTTCATCGGTGGGAGCGGAGGAAACCTGCGGGAAATAATGGAGCAGGTTTTTGAGAAGCTGTCCCGGGGCGGGCGTGTGGTCATAAATGCGGTAGTTCTGGAAACCTTTATTGAGGCTGTTAAGATAATGCAGGACTATGGCTTTACCGGTGTTGATATCACCCAGGTCAGTGTTGCTAAAGCCGCTGACCTCGGCAGGATACATATGTTTAAGAGCCATAATCCGGTATTTATAATCAGTGGGGAAAAACCTTAGTCTGACTTTGGATCAAGAACCTTAGTCTGAATTTAGACCAAAATCAAGTGCAAAGGAGTCATAACATGAGTGGCAAAATCTATGGCATCGGAGTTGGCCCCGGCGACCCGGAACTGCTCACTTTAAAGGCTTACCGGGTTTTGAAGGAGGTTGATACCCTCTGTATTCCCAAATCCAGGACCGAAAAGGACAGCCTGGCTCTGTCAATTGTCAAAAGCATAGTTGAGCGGGATTTTGAAGTTGTCGAGCTCCTGTTTCCGATGACCCATGACAAGGAAGTCCTCAGGCAGCATTGGGACCTGGCTGCTTCCCAGATGGCTGAGAAGGCGCGGGAAGGCAAAAAGGCGGCCTTCATAACTATTGGCGATCCGATGTTTTACAGTACCTATGCCTATCTTCTGGAACGGTTTAAACGGAACTATCAGGATATCGAGATTGAGACGATACCGGGGATTACGGCTTTTGCCGCATGTTCATCAATAATCAATGAACCCCTCACAGAGGCTCATGAAAAGCTGGCAGTTATTCCGGCTGCTTATGGTATTGAGTCTATCAGAAAAGCCCTGGAAGACTATGATAATGTTGTCCTGATGAAAATTAACCGCCTGTATGATGAGGTTACCGGTCTGCTGAAAGAGACGGGTCTGTTGGGTAAGGCGGTATATATCAGCCGGGCCGGATATGCAGACCAGTTTTATACCACAGATATCGAAAGTATGATGGGTAAGGAAAAAGATTATATGTCAATAATGATTATCAGGAAGGCGGGGTGGAAAGGCCTGTGACACAAGTATATTTTATCGGAGCCGGGGCGGGGGACCCGGAACTGATTACATTAAAAGGAATTAAGGCCATTGAAAAAGCTGATATCGTAATATATGCCGGTTCTCTGGTAAATCCCGAGATACTCAAGTATGCCAGGGAAGGAGCTGAAGTACATAACAGCGCCTCCATGGATCTGGAAGAGGTACTTGAGGTGATGCAGCAGGGGGTTTCCCAGGGTAAACTGATTGCCCGGGTGCATACCGGTGACCCGGCCATTTATGGGGCTATCCAGGAACAGATGGATGCCTTGACTGGGATGGGTATATCCTTCGAAGTTATCCCGGGAGTCAGTTCTTTTCTGGCTGCCGCGGCTGCGCTCCGGCAGGAGTACACCCTGCCGGATGTGACCCAGACCGTGATTTTAACCCGTATGGAAGGACGCACCCCGGTGCCTGAAAAGGAAAAACTGGCCCAACTGGCCCGGCATGGCGCTACAATGTGTATATTCCTCAGTGTTCATGCAATTAGTGATGTGGTGGCCCAGCTTCGGGAGGGCTATGCGGAGGATACCCCCATTGCCGTAGTCCAGAAGGCTTCATGGCCGGATGAAAAAGTTGTCCGGGGGACTCTTGCCGATATCGCGGAAAAGGTCAGGGAAGCGGGGATTTCCAAGACCGCGATGATAGTAGTCAGTAATGTTTTTCGCGGCCAGTACGAAAAATCCAAGCTTTACGACCCGGGCTTTTCCCATGGCTACCGGGAGGGAAAGAGTTGAAAGTTGCAGTAGTTGCGGTAACCAGAGATGGTGCCGAACTGGCCCGGAAAATTGCCGGGCTGCTTGATGAGGCAGGCGAATATGAGACAGTCCTTTACCTTCCCGGCAGGTTTTCACTGCTGAGAATAACGGGTAAAAGACAGCCTTACCGTAAACCCCTTAAGGAGCTTTTTGGAGAGCTGTTTGGAAGGTATGACGGGATACTCTGTATCATGGCTCTGGGAATTGTTGTCCGCCTGTCAGCTCCGCACATCAGGGATAAAAGGTCAGACCCGGCAGTAGTGGTTATGGATGAACTGGGTAACAACGTTATCAGTGTCCTTTCCGGCCACCTGGGAGGGGCTAATGCACTAACACTGCAGACAGCACAACTGCTTGGCGCAAATCCCGTAATTACAACAGCAACCGATGTTCAGGGACTGCCGGCTATTGAGATGGTGGCGGCGGAGAACGGTCTTGTCGCCGAACCTTTAGACCTGGTTAAGACAATAAATGCAGCAATTGTCAATAAACAGCAGATTGTGATTTATACAGAGTTCCCGATAGATATAGCGCCAACCGAAAATATTACGGTAAGGGATTTCGCTGAATATTCACCATCACGCAGGGAAGAAAACCGGGTAGTCTTGGTGACTAACCGGGCAGCTGCAAGCTTCCCGGAGGGGACCCTCTTCCTGAGACCCCAGAATGTCTGCATAGGAATTGGCTGCCGGAAGGGTGTCAGCTCTGCCGAAGTCAGGCAGGCTATCCTGCAGGCTCTTGAGGAGACCGGTCGGGCTCTGACAGCGGTGAAATTACTTGCCAGTATAGATATTAAAAGTGAGGAACAGGGACTCCTGGAGGCAGCCGGTGAAATGGACCTGCCAACAGAATTTTACGGGAGGCCGGAGCTTCAGGAGGTTCACCGGGCTCGTGCCAGTGAACTGAGCTTTTCAGAATTTGTAGATCAAAAGATAGGAGTTGGTGGCGTATGCGAACCGGCGGCGATATTGGGCGCGGGGCAAGCTTCGGTGATACTGATGCCAAAAAAGAAGTTCGGGAAAGTGACCATCGCAATGGCAGAGGGAGATTGGCCGTTGTCGGAATAGGACCCGGAGACAGGGAGCAGATGAGCCTGAGGGCTTACAATGTGATTAAACAGGCAGAGGTCATCATAGGGTATAAGACATATATTGATCTGATTGGTGACCTTACAGAAGGAAAGGAAGTCATTTCTTCAGGAATGACCCGTGAAGTTGAGAGATGCCAACTGGCGATAGAAATGGCTGCTGCCGGAAGGTATGTCGTTATGATTAGCAGTGGTGATCCCGGCATTTACGGGATGGCAGGGATAACGCTGGAACTGGTGGAAAAACAGGAAATGGCTGACAGGTTTGATGTTGAGATTGTTCCTGGCATTACCAGCGCCAATGCGGCTGCTGCATCCTTGGGGGCTGCCCTGATGCATGACTTTACGGTTATCAGCTTAAGTGACCTGCTGACCCCGTGGGAACTGATTGAGAAAAGGCTGGAAGCAGCGGCTGCTGGTGATTTTGTAACCATTTTGTATAACCCCATGAGTAAAAAAAGGACTGAACAGATAAAGCAGGCCCGGGAGATATTCCTCAAATTCAGATCGCCGGCCACTCCAGTAGGTATTGTGCGTAATGCCAAGCGTTCCGGCGAAGATGTCACCAGGACCGACCTGGAGCACTTCCTGGAAAACCCTATTGATATGTTTACAGTTGTCCTGATAGGAAACAGCCAAACATACCATACCGATAATTTTATGATAACTCCGAGGGGATATGAAGTATGATTCTAATCCTGGAGGGATATGAGATATGATTCTGGTTCTGGGCGGCACCCTGGAAGGCCGTGGAATCGCCGCAGTTCTGGCAGCTGAAGGATTTAAGGTTGTGGCTACTGTTGTTTCGGGATATGGCGCTGAGGTAATCCCGCGTGATCTGCCTGTTGAGGTTCTTGTTACGCAGCTTGATGCAGTGGAACTGGAACGGCTGGTAGCTGAAAAAGGGATAAAACTAATTGTTGATGCGACTCATCCATATGCCCGGGTAATTACAGATACCGCTTGGGAGGTATCCCGAAAAAGAAACATTCCTTATATAAGGTTTGAGAGGCCGCCTGTTACCGAAGAGATCAGGGGAGATTCTGTTTTCCGGGCAGCCGGCTATGAAGAGGCGGCAGGACTTGCAGTAAGCAAAGGGAATACCGTTTTCCTGACCATCGGCAGCCGTAACCTGGAACCGTTTATCCGGGCCGGCAGGGCTAGCCGGAAGCGGATTATAGCCAGGGTTCTCCCAGATGCCGGGGTATTGCAGCAGTGTGCTGCACTGCAGATTCCTGCGAAGGACATTGTCGCCGTACAGGGGCCTTTCAGCCTGGAATTGAACCAGGCAATGTTCCGGGAGTACGGTGCAGAAGTCTTGGTAACCAAGGACAGCGGGCGCACCGGGGGAACCGATACAAAAATTGCAGCTGCCCTGGGCCTTGAAATTCCGGTTATCATTGTGGCTCGTCCCGATTACGGGGAGATTCCGGTAACCGGCAGGGTAGAAACGGTCCTGGAGAACGCCAGGAAATATGTCGGGTAGTAAATATTTTGTTGGAGGATAGAAAATGAAGACAGGTATCATTATTTTGGGACATGGCAGCAAGGCGCCCCAGGCTCTGGAACTGCTGAAAAAGTACGGAGAGATGGTTAAGTCTCAATCCACTTATGACATCGTGGAAATTGCCTCACTCCAGTTTAATCAGCCTGATCTGCCTGAGGCAATTAATCAAGCCGCAGGGGCCGGGGCAGATAAAATCATCGTTGTACCGTTTTTCCTTTATAAAGGCATTCATATGCAGGAAGACATTCCTAAAGTGCTCAGCCGGGAAAAGGAAAAGTATGACGGGCTGGAGATTGTTCTGGCCAATCACCTGGGAACAGACAACCGGCTTGTGGAAATCGTTATTGACAGAATTGAGGAGGTTTCATAGCGTGGAATTTATTAAAGACCCCAAGGCTATCGAAGATACCAGTATGGACATTATCGAACAAGCTGTGCCTTGGATCAGGGAGCTTTCTCAGGGAGAAAGGCAAATTGTCAGAAGGATAGTTCATACTACCGGGGACCCGGAAATTGCCGAACTGGTGAAGATACATCCTGATGCTGTTGCCTCAGGACTTCAGGCTATGAGGGAAGGGAAGACGATCTTTACCGATGTCCAGATGCTGCGTTCCGGTATCAGTCCGGTTAAGCTGGAACAGTTCGGTATTGAAACCATGTGCCTGATTAAGGATCCGGAAGTTGCTGCTGAAGCCAAACGGACCGGTAAAACCAGGGCTATGATAGCAATGGCCAAGGCTGCTCCGAAGCTTGATGGCGGAATCATTGCCATCGGGAATGCACCTACTGCACTCTTTGAGTTATGTGAGATGATCCAGAGGGGTGAACTGAGACCGGCCCTTGTAGTGGGAACTCCGGTGGGCTTTGTCGGCGCCAAGGAGTCCAAGGAAGTCCTTGTGGAAACCCCCGTTCCCTACATCACTGTCACCGGAACCAGGGGTGGCAGCACTATTGCGGTAGCTGCACTGAATGCGCTGCTTAAGCTTGCATGATAAAGAAACTAAAGAAACTATAAAGAAAATATAAAGAAACCAAAAAGAAACCAATAGGATGAGTTGCAGATGTCAAAATATAAATTAATAGCAGCAGACCTTGATGGGACACTGCTTGATGAGACCTATCGGATAATGCCGGAGCTTTTGGCAGCAATAGATGCTGCCAGGTCACTGGGAACGGAACTGGCTGTGGCTACCGGCAGGCTTTATCCCTCTGCACTGCCCTTTGCCAGGGAGCTGAAGGTTACCCTTCCTGTTATTGCTTCAAATGGGGCTGTGGTCAGAGACCCGGTCACAGATGAGCTGATATCACAGGTTACCCTTGACCGGGATTTGGCTATTGAGGCATTAAACCTGACTGAAAATGGCACGGCCCAGAGATTTGTAAATGTGCATGATGCCTTTTATACCGATGCGGCTGAAAAGGCATCACGTAAATATTCTGAGGCCCTGAAGATAAATTTTGTGAGAAGGGTTCCCCTGCGGGATGTGATAACAACTGACCCGATTATGGTGGTTATCCGGGACAGTGAGAGTGAAATTTCCCGCTTAACCCGCATCCTGGCCGAGCATTTCGGGGATAAGGTCTACATGGCCAATTCCAAGCCATTTTTTATTGACATTAACAATCCTGCGGCTTCCAAGGGCGCGGCCCTCAAAGACCTGTGCCACAGGCTTGACATAGCGCCTGAAGAGGTAATTGCTGTCGGTGACGGTTGGAATGACCGGGAAATGTTTCAGGCAGCAGGTCTGGGAGCGGCAGTCTCCAATGCCCCTGAATCTCTCAGAAAGCATGCGGACTATGTTTGTGAAAATCCTTCATTTCAGGGAGTGATAGAGGTCATCAGACGGTTTGTGTTGGAGGCTTAACCGGTTCTGAATTTCCCTGCAATGTGGTTCAAATTCACTGCAACTTCAAGCAACTCTTTGGACCGGACTGCGATATCGTTAGTTAATGTATTGATATTTTCGTTAACGGCTGATATGGTGTCGGCGATGTGCTGGTTTTCCCGGGAAACCTTGGCTACATCATTGAAAGTGACTGATACCTTATTACTTTCATTTAACATGTATTTTGCGGTTTCAGTATTATTTTCAGAAGCGGCGACAACCTCATCAACAGCAACTCTGAGCTCCTGATTGCCGGTTACCAACTTTGTAATGGAATCACAAATAGTATCTACCGCATCATAGGATTGCTGCACACTTCTTCTGATTTGTTCCAGTGATGAAAAGGCTTTATCAGTTGTAGCAACACCAGATTCCACAGCAGAATAACCCTTTTCCATAGCAAGATAGGCCCGGTCGATACCACCCTGTATCCCTGAGGTCAATTGACTGATTTCTTTACTGGCTGAAGCGGAACGGTCGGCCAGGTTTTTTATTTCTGCAGCCACTACGGCAAATCCCTGACCGTATTTTCCAGCGCGGGCGGCCTCAATGGAAGCGTTCAGGGTTAACAGATCTGTCTGGGAGGATATCTCTTCAATGGTATGACTCATATCAGCTATTACTGAGGAATAACTGCGCAGGTTGTTTATCTCTTCCAGAGTTTTGGTTACCAGCTGTTTTATTTCGGACATCTGGCTTTTGGTCTCCAATACAGCTTTGTGACCTTCCTTACCTTTGTATAAGGTTTCCTGAGCAGTATCTGTTAACTGTTGGGCAACTTTTTTTGTTATTTTCATTACCATATCAATATTGGCCATCAACTCATTAACCTTATCGGCTGTAACAGCTGTACTGACAATACAGCTATTAATTTTGCCTGTCAGTTCTTCCAGACTCCCCATGGATTTATCGATATTAAGCACTTGTTCCAGGCTGCCCCGAACTAATGATTCACTGATACCGGATACCTCCTGGGTGCTGGCAGCTGCCTGTTTTGCGGAATTAGAAAAGTTTTCACAAAGAGATGCAAGTTCATGGCTTCCTTTAACCATCTGAAGAACAGCGTCCTTGGTATTTTTGGCCATATCGGTTAATCCTTCTCCTAATTGCCCCACAATATCCGCACCATTTATGTCGATTGTTTCCGTCAGGTCTCCTTGCGCTATTTTTCTTGCCTGACTGGACATTACAGTAATAGGCTTTAACAGGGTCTTAAAAGCAATCAGGTAGTTTACTACCCCGACAATAAGGCCTGCCAGTAAACAGCCTATTATAAAAAATAGTTTACGTTCCGGTATCCAATTAACAAAGAAGCCTGCGTAAACCGGAAAAATAATCCCCATAACAATCCCTATGCCTACCATTTTCCAGAACATATTAGCCATTGTATTGGCAAAAAACTTATTTTTCGTCACAACCAAACGCCTCCAGAAGTAATTGGAGATATTCCCATTTTGTACTTCTTTCGACATTTATCTTCTTGTTCCTGCAATACTAAGCTTTTTGTTATTTGCAGGATTTAGCTCAGCGTCTGCGAACCCCCGGCGTCGGAGACATTATTGATTTCTGCACTTCAGGAGAATCGGCGTCTTCAGGCACGGCTGCAGGCTGCACACTGCCGGCTGCAGGATTAGTGGCGGCACCTTCAGAGGTGTTTCCGGCAGCAGGTACAGGAGCGGCGCTGCCGGTATTGACACTTGCAGAGGTATTATCAGTGTTGAGGTCAACTCCTGCCGGGACCAGGTATACCTTTCCGACCTCCTGGTAGAGGACTAGTTTCTGGGCAGCCGGTATTGAGGTTTCAATAACGGCAACGACCGGTTGCGCCTCTCTGCCCTTGCCATTGGGGGCATTGGTGTCGGCATTTTGAACTTCCCTGATCAGCAGGCCGGACAAAAGCCCGTCCTGATCTGGGCCGACAACCGTATTTTCAGGCCTGTTGCGGTTGTCTGAAGGGATGAAGACAAGGGCATTGACGATAACACCGGGTTTAATATTGCTTCCTGCAGACATGGCCTGGTCGGTCTTAACTCCCACCAGGATTTTTTTGTCTTTCAGGGCCAGGGCCTTTCCAAAAGGGTTGCTTTCCGCGTTGTTTATCCTGGATTTTCTGATAATATCACCCTGGCCTATCCCAAGGCTGCCGGAATACCATTCCTGTTCACCCAGAAAAGCCGGGTCTGTTACGGCATCATCGGGAACTGAAGAGATGACTGCCTCGGCGGTCTGGTATTTTCCAATCAGATTGTATGGGGGGATATCTTCAGCGGCAACCACCACATTAACCAGGCGGGTGTGTTTGTTTATATAGGCGCTGTTTACCAGGAAGGTTACGCCTGCCACAGTTACCCCGGTGAACAAGATGATTAGTACCTTCAGCCATTTTTTCAAGATTCTGACCTCCTGTATCTTTTTGTGTTTTACTTCATTGGTTGTCTCTGGAAATGACCGTGGCAGCTTAGACTCATAGGCGGCAGTGCGGAAAACCGGTACAACAACCCACCATATGCCATTCCCGGTCATTTCCAGGGACTACTTATATGTAGAGCGGTGGAACACAGTCTTTTTAACCCTGATGGGAATTCCGCCGGAATCAAAGAGCTTGGGTGAGATTACGGTTACCCTGGTTGAAACCTGTCCCTCCAGATAAGGTCTTGTCCCGGCATGATGCGGGTCGGTATCCTGGTTGACTGAGATTAGGAACTGGGTGTTTTTCAGAATATCATTTTCGAGATTTGTATCAAGGCCAAGGTTGTCACGGAAATAGGCTAAAGCAGTATCACGGGCAGAAACGGAATCAATATTAATTCGGCCCAGGTAAGCATCTTCCGGATTTATGCCGGCGGTTATGGCTGCATCCAGGGCCTGTTCAGTCACTTTGGCCAGTTTATCATAGGTGATATATACCATTCCCAGGTCCAGGATGATGATGCTGATAAGGAGTGCTCCCAGCATAGCCCATAGTGTTTTCATTCCGACACCTCCTACTGGCGCACATATTCCTGTGCCAGGCCGGTAAGTCTGATTCTGACAGGAACAATAAAGGCATGGTTGAGGGGTCTTAAGGAGCGCACTTCATAAGTTGTGGAGATATCCAGAGATACCTGGTCCCCTCTCTGGACCGGAGGTGACTGACTTTTGGGTGTGGCAAAATTCACATTCACCCGATTGGGCGGCAGGCCCAGTTTGTCCAGCATGTCATGAAAAAATGCCTGTGTGCCGCTATCCCAGCCGTTTTCTATTTTCATCAGGTTAATGGTCTCTGAGGCGGCTGTACGCATTTTCTGGGAAGTGGCATAGATGCCAAAGAAGTCAACTCCCATATAGAGAACCATGGCGACTATCAGCATGATAACAGGAAGGATCAGTGCCGATTCGCCTTTCTGGCTGCGAACCAGAGACCTCAGCCTGTTATACAATTGATTCAATCCTGGCTTGGACTGACGACCAAAATGGTCCGAGCCAGTCGGTAATAGCCCCATGCAGCACCACCACAATAGCCACAGTCAGCAGTGTGGCCAGGATCCAGCCAACCATACCCTCACCTTTTTCATTTGTCAAAAAATCCTTCAGGTATTGCCAAAATATCTGCCGATACATACACTATTCCTCCTTTGAAAATAAAATTTTATTTATTCGCAGGCTAACCCTGCTAATGTTCAGTTCCTTATAGTTCCTATTTCTGGTATAGCTCCGGAAATGACCGCAGCATGTGGTGAGATGTTGTACAAGATTTTCCTTGTACTGCCGCCGTTATGAGTCTGGCTGCAAAGCACCGGCAGCAAGGCAGGGAGTCCCCGCATGTCCGAAGATGGCGAAGGCCGCCGGGAAGTTTTGGCTCGCCAAAACGAGAGGCGGCCATCAGTGAGAAAAGCTTAATGAGCCATCGAGTTCGGGGACGCTGCCTTGTTGCCGGGGGCTGGCAGCTTAGACTCATAGGCGGCAGTGCGGAAAATTGGTACAATGCCTCACCATATGCGATTCCCGGTCATTTCCCGGAGCCCACCTAAATAATCCGGTTAATCTCACTGAACAGTTTCATAGTCGTTAGTCCAAATGCAACCATAGCATGAAAAATCATGATTGCCTTCAACAGAACTGTCTTTTCCGGTTTGCTTCTGGTAAGTTCCTCCAGGGCCAGTCTTCTTAAGTCTCTGATATCCTGCTCTATATGGATAAAGTAGTTTTCGGACTGTTCGTATCCGCTTTCGATACCTACCTTTACCGCAGCCACAAACTTGATCATTACAGGCATGCCAAAGGCAGCGGCAAACTCATCAAGGGCCAGTGCAGGTTTCATAATCTGCATATCATTGATGAGCTTGTCCAGGATGGCACTCAGGCGGGGACCAGAATTTTCCCGCACTGTTCTGAGGGCGGAGATGTAATCTTTTCCGCTGGCCAGACTAATGCGCATTTTATCAATAAGTTCGGGAATGTTTCTGACGATTTCATTCTGCCATTGACGGAAACGATGTTTTACTCTCTGGGCCTGACCTATAATGATAAGCACTACTCCTATGGGATAAAGCAGTATATATCCGGTAAACCCGGTCAACAGGGGAATGACCAGAAGCACGGAAGCAGCTAAAAGTGCGGTCAGGATGTGGTCTGCATAAACTCTCTCAGGTCTCTTTTTTTCTCCCATTAGAGTGAGCATTTTTTTCAGGTCATAGCCCAGGAGTTTCTCGATATCTGTGAACCTTTCTAATCCGGCTAAGAAATCAGTTATCCAGGTAATAATCCTGCCGTCTTTTTTTCTCTGCAGCTCGCGTTCACTCAGTACAATCTCACCGGCCTTGAGGATAGCCCGCCTGACTGTCCGATCACCGGCGGAGATGCGGGTGAGAAGGCTGGCGGTAAAAATGAACACCAGGACCGGCAGCAGATATGACCAGATGATTGCTATAGTTCTCACCTTCCTTTTATTTTTTTAAGATAGAATATCCTTTATATTAAAGCCTGCGTGTCGGCTCTGGAAATGACCGGAGCAGATGGTGAGGTGTTGTACAAGATTTTCCTTGCACTGCCGCCGTTATGAGTCTGGCTGCAAAGCACCGGCAGCAAGGCAGGGAGTCCCCGCATGTCCGAAGATGGCGAAGGCCGCCGGGAAGTTTTGGCTCGCCAAAACGAGAGGCGGCCATCAGTGAGAAAAGCTTAATGAGCCATCGAGTTCGGGGACGCTGCCTTGTTGCCGGGGGCTGGCAGCTTAGACTCATAGGCGGCAGTGCGGAAAATTGGTACAATGCCTCACTATATGCGATTCCCGGTCATTTCCGAGAGCCAGCATTCCCTACAGTTCGTCAAGCCTAAGGCTGAGATATTCTTCCCCTTTGATAAGGACAAACAGGGTAGACACCAGATAGGAAAACATCAGGATTTTACCGGGAACAGTATCCAGGTAAACATTAGCG
Source organism: Phosphitispora fastidiosa (assembly GCF_019008365.1). Classification (NCBI taxonomy): domain Bacteria; kingdom Bacillati; phylum Bacillota; class Clostridia; order Eubacteriales; family Peptococcaceae; genus Phosphitispora; species Phosphitispora fastidiosa. The sequence goes on from NZ_JAHHUL010000009.1 coordinate 47,424, forward strand.
TTTCCGGTATTCATAAAAGAGAGAATTGCCGGAAAGGCCCAGGATGCCAGGACAATATAAATGAGTTCTTTTTTCTTTTTGGCGCTGGTAATTTCCAGGATTTCTATTGCTTTGATGTCATTTTCAATGGCTTCTACGGCCTTTTCCATAGCCCGGAGGGCTTCAGAGGAATAGCCCTCATGATGGGCAATCAGAAGGGTTTCCACCACGATGTCAAATTTCCTGAAGGCAACCCGTGCCTTCAGATTTTCCAGCGCCTGCTGTATTCCCATTCCTACCCCGGCATCTTTGAGGAAATCGATTGCCAGAGTCTTCATAGGTTCGGAAACATCGTTTTGGAGTACCTCAAAGGCTCTGACAATACTATGGTGGTCCACAAGTCTGGCCGTGAGGATACGGCCAAAGTCCGGGATAGCTGTCAGCAGCGCAGTCTGCTGGCGCTTGCGATACCTGCGGATCATAAAACGCGGCAGGTAATATCCGGCCAGAATTCCGGCTAAAATTATCAGCGGATTTTTAAAAGCTGCGGAGAGCAGTACTCCGGTGGTAACCGCAAATATTACTATTCCCCAGAATTCCCGTGATGTAATATTCCAGCCTGCCGTGCCGGCATAAGCGCTGATGTTCTGGTATCCCATCAGGCGGTTCAGCCTGTGCCTGACATTCAATTTGTTGTCGTTACTTTTCTTTATAAAAAGCCAGTAAACCAGCCCTAGCCAGCATAGCGCCAAAACAGGCGGCAGTAGCAGCATATAATCACCTCCGAAAGGATTTTCTCTGCCGAGCTGCTTATCCTCATCAGGTTTGCGGGAGGCTCAGCCATTTAATAATATTACTTTCGGGAATCAGGTTGTTCCGCCATTTTCCGGCCAGGGTTGCTGAGATTACTCCTGTCCTTTGGTGCACTCCGGTCACCCGACCGCCTTTTTCACCGGTTTTTTGCCACTGGAAGAGCGGGTTGACTAACGGTTTTTTGGCGCCGTCATACCCGACCAGTTCACAGATCTCGGTAATTATTCTCTGGGTTCTGATTTTTTGCTGGAATATAATCAGGTCCACATTATCTGCCAGCTGAGCGGCGATAACGTCATCATTGTATCCGTCACCTGCCAGCTGGACAATCCTAATAGCGGCATGACGGGCTGAACTGCAGTGGATGGTCATGAAAAGGGCGTGCCCTGTGTTCATGGCTTCATGGGCCTGCCTGGCAGCATCGCTGAAGCGGACTTCACCGATGATTATTTTAAAAGGGCGCATGCGCAGGCTAACACCGGTCAGCTTTGCAATATCATACCTCCTGGAGGGCTTTTCATGGTGTTTGGTTTCCAGGGCCACTATATTCCGGTATTCCCTGTAAGCCCTTTTGTGACGCAGCATCATCTCAGGTGAGTCTTCTATGGTAATTATCCGTTCGTGCTGGTCCAGGTAGAGAGGCAGCCTGATCAGGGTAGTTGTTTTCCCGGAATTGGTGGAGCCGCCGATAATAATGTTACTTCCACCGGGAACGGCATCTCGTAAAAAGCTGATTATTTCCGGGCTCAGGGAACCGCTTTCAATCAAATGCTCATCTGTAAGGATGTCGGGGGAGAATTTCCGGATTGAAACGGCAGGTCCGTTGCTGGAAATACCTCCTTTGTCCCTGCCCAGGACGGCACAGATTCGAAAACCCTCAAACTGTGAGTCAATGTGAGGTTCGTTAGCGGTCAGGCTTTTGCCCATGGGCAGCAGCATTTTGTCAATTACCCGGTAGAGGTGGTCTTCATCCCTGAAGGCGAGGTCGGGACGGTACACTTCTTCACCGTCCATTTCCAGATAAATATCGAAGGGTCCATTTATTTCAATGTTAGATACTGATGGATCATCAAGGGCAACCTGTACCGGTCCGAGATAGACAATTTCATTTTGCAGCGCCTGGACCGTTTTTTCCAGGGGTATGCCCGGAATATGCAGATCGTTATTTTCCCTGATATAGTCTGCAATAATTAGCATTAATTCCTGACGGCTCTCCCGGGACATCAGTGATTTGGCGAAAAGATGTGAATGGCTTTCCCGGAGGTAGAACCTGACCTGGTCTGCGGTCTTGAAAAAAGCCTCCGCATAAGGGATATCATGCTCACCGGAGGGTTCCGGAGCGGGCGGCCTGTGTTCATAAGGCTTAAAAGGGACAAGGGTCATGTCGCGGCCACCTGCTTCCGATGCAGAACAGGGGAGGTTCCCGGCTTTTCCGATACAACAAGATCGGCTAGTTTGGCAACAGGAAGCACAGGACATTCCAGCACCTCGCTGATTTCCGCCAGATACCTGCTGTCTAAGGAAGATGCAACAAAGGTATTTGCAGCAATATCGTAACCTTCGATAAGCCGTTTTTTGTTTAAAAGTGTCCAGGCAATATCAGAGGGCCGCTCAACAACCAGAATAATTACGTCTGCCAGCCTGAGTGCATAGAAGGTCATTGGTGAGGCCAGTACTCCCTGACAGTCAAAAATGACAACCTGATACTCGTTTTTGCGGGCTTGGGTGACACAAAATTCGGGAAAATTCTGCAGTGTGTCGGGAGCGCTGATTTTATGCACCACGGGGTGATCCGGGAGGGCATAGGGATTTGCTCCCAGAAGAGCCAGGTTTTGCCCGGTGTGGATACAAAAATCTATGGGGCTGCTTCCATTCCGTTCATATTCCAGGAGAGCGGCGTCAACATGCCTGCTCCGGTCCATCAGGCCGGATTCGATAGCAAGATGAGGGATTCCCAGGCAGGGGAGTTCCACCAGAAATGTGCCTGTAAAGGCAGATATGCTTTTAGCAAGTGAAAGGCTGACGATTGAGGTATTGTTTCCTCCCGGGCTCCAGACAGCCAGGGTTTGTCTCCTGACTTCCGGAGGGGAAGATGGATGATTGCGGAAAAACAAGGATAAAACACCTCCAAAGGGTAAAAATATAAAAACAGTACAATAATGGTAAACCAGAAGGTATTTTTAATTATATACAATATATGGTAAAAAGCGTGTCGAAAGGTGTCATGGGTGATAAATAATTTTTAAAATTTTTAAAATAATTTTTACTAACAGGTTTTGAGATGCTAAAATATACTAAGCAGGGGTTTAGTTTGTCAGGAGGGATTTATAAGTGCTGTTGGTGATTTTAATTGCCTTTCCATTTGTTTTATTCCTCGGCGGCGCCTATGTTATGGATTATGCCATGCCGCTGGGGGTGCTTTATGCGCTTAATTTTGCCCTGATTTCGGTGGTATTATGGTCTGTAGCCAACCAAGTGACCAAAGTACATACCCAGAGGCTTGAAATTTCGGAAAGTAATTTGAAGCTTTCAAGGAAGCAGCTTTACTTCACTTTTCCGGCAATTAGGGTGACAGAATTGGAGATTCCTCTGGAGCTTGTAAGAGGAATCAGCCTGCAGTCGACCCGTGCCGGGTATCTGATGACTACGCGTTTTGCACAAGAGGATAAGATTATGGGGGTAGACTTTGATATCAATCCGCTAAGGGTGGTAAACCGTGATATTATTAACAGGGTTTTGGAGCTTGTTGAAGGTGTTAAAACAGATGATGTTACGCAAAATACTCTGCTGGAATATGACCAAAAATTATTGTCATGGAAGAGCAACTATATGTTGTCATTTTTTGTTATCGGTGTAGCCTTGGTTATTTTTTTCTTTATAAGTCTTTACCTGGGTATTAGCCGGTAACAGGGCATGGGGTGTTTGCTTGTGATGGTGACCAGGAAGTTAGTTGTTGAACAATTAGAAAAAGTGTTTGCAGGTAAGGCTTCCAGAGAGGATACCGGATGGTGGGCTTATGATCTGATGCTGGAAGAAGGGCTTGAATATGAACCGGGATATGGACGGCTGCTGGAAGATGTGCTCAGGTCGCTGCACTATTTTCACGATACCGAACCATATATGGTTCAGTTCTATCCCGAAACGGAAGAACTGCTTTATTATCTGAAATGTCTCCGGGGCGACGAATTTTACCAGAGGTCCAGGGTAGTTCACTGGCGGGTTTAGGGGAATTTGGCTGTAAAACATAATTTGTCAGGCGGTGACAGCAAATGAGGGCTTTTGATATCGGTCAGGTGATTTTTAAACTGCTTCATGAAACAGGCAGAACTGACGCAATTCAACTAACTCCCGGGCAGGTTATCAGCATTATGGTAAAAGAAGTCAGGGACGGCATGGCGGTGCTGTCTTATCAGGGCAAGGAGCTAATTGCCCGTCTGGAATCGGAAGTGCCGCCGGGGGTTAATATTAAGTGCCTGGTTGAGGGGGAGAAAAACGGGCGGATTGTCCTTAAACTGCTGGACAGCAGTCAGGGGAATGCTGAATTTCTAAGTAAGGTTCTTAGGGATTTGGGACTAAAAGTTAATGAAGCCAATATCCGTCTGGTTACTGAAATGATTAGGCAGGAAATGCCCCTGACCCCGGAAACTGTAAGGAAACTCGCGGCATTCTCAGGCTCGCAGGGTATTCCGGAAGGTGACATGAGGGTTCCTGTATTTATGCAGCAAAACGGGATACCGCTGAACCGGGAAATGTACCGGTTTACCAGGGAGCTGCTGACAGATATCAAGTTCCTGTCAGAGGAACTGCTGCAGATGTCAGTTTACAACCAGAAGCTGGCTGCAGGAACCGGTCCCGGGACCGGTTCGGGAACCCAACTTGCCAGGCTTGCCGAAGCCTTGCATCAGGTTCTCAGAAGTCTGATGTTAAATGCTGCAGACGGTCCGGAGACCATTGCGGCAAAGCTGGCTGATATATTTTCCCTTCAGGCCGGTCGTTCCGGAAATTCAGCCGGCAGCCGGCCGGGACCGGCGGAACTGCAGCATCTGCTGCCGCAGAATCAACCGGGCGCCGGTCAAAGCAGCGTTCAGCAACCGGGGACAGTGCAGTTGGGGACAGTGCAGCCGGGGACAGCACAAACCGGGGCAGCGCAGAGTGGCGCAGCACAGAGTGGAGCGTCACAGTCAGGCACGCTGCAGCCCGGGACGGCACAAGCTGAAACGGTGCAAAGCGGGACAACACAGTCAGGGACTGTCCACACAGGGGCGATTCCAGCAGGGACGGCACAGCCTCGGACGGCCCAAAGTGGAATGCCGCAGTCAGCGCCGGCCCAGGCAGAGACAACGCCAACTGGTATGCCGCAAAGTGCGGCACCACAGGGTGAAACGGCGTCAAGCGGAATAATGCCAAGCGCAACAATGCCAAGCAGTGCGGCGCCTGGCGGAACAACACAGATTGGAAAGGCGCCAAATGAGGCGGCAGGTCAAGGTGGGGTTCCGGGTGGACTGCCGGATTCAGGCACAGCAACAGAGCGCGTTTATACCCAGATACTGATGGCGCTAAGGGAGGCCGGGAATCAGGGGCAAAAAGCGCTGATTACATCACTGGCAGAAAAGATATCAGAGCTGTTAAGTGAAAAAGGCGGTCCTGAACATAGCGAATTCCTGCAGCTGACCAAGAGTATTACCGACAGGCTGGATTTTATCAGGGATTTTAATAGCAGGGTAGAGGTGAACAGGGATAATACCCTGCTGATGTATTCTACCATTAACTTTGAAGATAAACAGGAACCCCTGAGGCTGCTGGTCAACTACCGTTATGATAAGAAAAACCGGAAGAAGGATTTTACGTCGTGCAGGGTGGAAGTCAAGCTGAATACTCTTAGTATGGGGTTGGTCAGGTGTGAAATACAGGTTGCTGAAAGGAGCCTTACCCTTGGTTTTGTGACTCGGGATGAGCAATCCTGTAATACCATCGATAAGTTAAAAGGCATCCTGGCCAGGCGTTTAGAGGATATGAGCTATGCCGTAAGAATGCTTGACAGTGTGGTTGATAAGCAGGAACCCGACCTGTTTTTGCAGGATGATACCGATATGTCAGGGATGTTCCAGGTTAATCTGAGGGTTTGAAATTGATGGGAAGAGATTAAGCAGATGGCGGTAATCCTGAAAGGGGAAGGGATAATATGGAGAGGCCTAAAATGCCTGAAGACAAGGAGAAAAAGGCCATAGCGCTGGGATATGACAGGGAAACCATGAATGCGCCGCGCGTGTTGGCTGCCGGGCAGGGTTATATTGCCAGGAAAATAATGGAAATGGCGAAGGAGAATAATATCCCGGTGGAGCAGGACCCCGTTTTGGCTGAGGCTTTATCGTATCTGGACCCGGGTGAGGAGATACCGCCGGAACTATACCAGGTGGTTGCCGAGGTGCTTGCCTTTATAATGGAAGCAGATAAGAGATATAAAAAAGGCTGTTAATGCAACAGCCTTTTTGGTTTCTTAAATATCTTCTTCTTCCAGTATTTTAGACTCAGTCTTGATCGACTCCATTTGTTCCTCAAGGTCTTTTGCTGCTACCGATATCATTAGTTCCTTCACTTTTCCGGCCTGTTGAGCCTTTTCGATGGTTTCCCGGAAAACCTCCCCGTCTTGTTCTATGATAATGTTTCCGGCATCATCGGTGAGAGTTTTGGCCGCTCTTAGGCCCAGGATAGAATTTATTTCATCTTCGGACAGAGGATTTTCCGGTTCGTTTTTGATTACCTGCAGCCGGTCCATCCATTTTTCATATGAGTTTTTAAGGAAAGCCTTTTTCTCAGACAAAACCTCGCCTGTCTTGGAAATGAGTTCCTTGCCTTTACCGGTGCTATTTGCGGCAGCTCCTTTAATATTTTCACCGGCGGTTTTGGAAAGCTCCAGTGATTTACTGCGGGTTTTTTCCCATAATTTCTCAAAATCGTCTTTCCAGTGTTCCAGGTCGCCCTTCCACTGGCCGAGGTCGTCTTTCCACTGGTCAATATTATCAGTAAGACCGGGTTCTTCTTTTTGAATTGCTTCCGTGACATTGCTTACGGCAATGATGACATCTTTTCCAATGCTTTCAATACTGGAAGCGGGAATACTGGCGCGTCCCTTGAAGAGGGTTTTAATGGTTCCACCTGTAAGAATATATTTTTCGACTTTTCCGGTTGCGGTGTCAAAATAGAAATCATCAATTGTGCCGACTAGCTGGCCTTCTGGAGTGATAATACGCATGTTATACATATCGCACTCTTCGGCCAGTTTTTTCAGTGCCGGCAGGCTGTCAAGTGTCACTACCTGGCTGCTGCGCTCAATGGTAACGGCATAGTTTCCAAAGGATTTGACTGAGTCAAACTCAAGGACTTTTTCTCCCTTAAACCAGCCCTTAACACTCATAGAAAGGCCGGCCACAACACCACCGTCAGGGTTTACAATAACCCGCGCGATGCTGCCCAGTTCTTCGCCCTGCAGGGAGATAACGGGTCTGCCAATTAAATTCTGGGTCTTCATAAGCCCGGATATTTTTTCGCTCATAAGCTGACACCCCCTTTTTTCTTTATTTTACCATATGTCAAGGTTGTTTTAAACTGCCAATTACCAATGGCGTTTGCTAAAAAAAGCATCCCTTCCACATGGGAAGAGATGCTTTTGCCGGTAAATCAGGATATCGTTAGTGGGTCTCCACGTCCTTAGCTCCGTAATTACGCAGAACTCCGGCCGCAGATTCGATCTTGTTGTCATCAGTTTTAACGGCAGCGATAATATTACCTTCTTTGACTTTCCCTTCATAATACTTGCCGCGCTCTTCGGGAATTCCCCAGTCGGTCAGGCCGCCGGCGATGCCGCCTGTGGCAGCTCCGGAAAGCAGTCCTGCAATAGGACCGGCAGCAATGATGGGGCCAAGCCCGGGAATTGCCAGGGCGCCTGCTCCTATGGCCAGACCGGCTATACCGCCAAGAACTCCGCCGGTTGTGGTCCCGTCTGTGATGGAGTCACCGCCGAACATTTCCGAATTCCTGTCTGTACGGCCTCCACCGCCTTCGTCTTTGGCAACAATTGAGATCTCGTTTTCAAAACCCTTGTTCCTCAGGTCAGACACAGCTTTTTCAGCCTGATCCCGTGAATTGAACACACCAATAACTGTTTTAGACATCACGTTACCTCCTTGAACAGAAATAAACTACTCGTTTATTTTTTCACTTTATGTAATTTAATATGCAGGACCCTGCCGGCCCTGGCAATAAAAAAAATATTTATTTTTTTAGAAATTTTGTTATAATATTCATGTGTTTGTGTTTTGGGCTTCTCTGGGGCTTTTGGTGTCAGCAGCTAAGCCTGTTAATATTAAGGAGGCAAATTTAGATGGAACTGTGGTATACAGAAAAACAAACCGAAAATGTCGGGATAACCTGTAAGACTGAAAAAACTTTGCATGTTGAGCAGACAGAGTTTCAAAGCATGGCTGTTATTGATACCATGCAGTTTGGCAGAATGCTGGTTCTTGATGGAATGGTTCAGACAACAATAGAGGATGAGTTTGTATACCATGAAATGATAACACATGTTCCCCTGAATACTCATCCTAATCCTCAAAATGTCCTGGTAATCGGCGGAGGGGACGGTGGGGCTATAAGGGAAGTTGTCAAACACCCTTCTGTTAAAAAAGCAGTCCTGGTTGAAATTGACCGCAGGGTTGTTGAAATTTCCCGGGAGTTTTTTCCCGAAATCAGCTGTGGACTGGGTAATCCCAAGGTCTCAGTAATTTATGATGACGGGATTAAACATGTGGCTGACCATAAAGATTTCTATGACATCATTATAGTTGATTCAACTGAACCTGTGGGACCTGCTGTAGAGCTGTTTTCTTCTAGTTTTTATAAGTCAATATCCGAGTCACTCAGGGAGGACGGTCTCTTCGTGGCCCAGACTGAATCACCATTTTTTAATTCTGACCTTATCTCAGGCTGTTACCGGAAGATATCTGAAGTTTTCCCCATTACCAAGCTTTATTTAGCCAGTATACCCACTTATCCCAGCGGCCTGTGGTCATTTACAATGGGCTCCAAAAAATATGACCCGGAGGCGGTTGATGTTTTAGCTGTGCCTGATTACCCCACAAGGTATTACACCCCAAAGCTTCATAAGGGTTCTTTTGTGCTCCCGAAATTTGTGGAAGGGCTGATTAAGCCTTGACAAAGGGGACAGATTTAAGCTACTATAAAGGAAACTTATTATGTTTCATCTTAGCTTTCAAGTTAAAGTTATAAAAATTTTTAAACTTTAAATTCTTAGGCAAAAATTTCATTTGACTTCTGGATTAGGATTGTGTATACTTATTTTTGTCGGTGCGAAGAAATGGGCGATTAGCTCAGCTGGGAGAGCGCCTGCCTTACAAGCAGGATGTCGGCAGTTCGATCCTGTCATCGCCCACCATTAATTTGTTTCATATTTTGCGGAGCAGTGGTCTAGCTGGTCTAGGATGCCGGCCTGTCACGCCGGAGGTCGCGGGTTCGATTCCCGTCTGCTCCGCCATTTAAATTGCCACGGTAGCTCAGTTGGTAGAGCAGAGGACTGAAAATCCTCGTGTCGGCGGTTCGATTCCGTCCCGTGGCACCATATGTTCAAAATGTTTAATCCTGTGGATTTCCGCAGGATTTATTGTATGATTAGAGCGTTATTGTTATTTACACAATGCAGCTTTAACCTGCTCCGGCGGGCAGAAAATACCAGCAAAATCTGTTTGACAATGAGGTTTGTTTCTGTTAAAATTGTCTTTGTCGGCGGCACAAGGAAAAGGAAAAAGATAAATATTATGCGGAAGTAGCTCAGTGGTAGAGCATCGCCTTGCCAAGGCGAGGGTCGCGGGTTCGAATCCCGTCTTCCGCTCCATGAGACGTTGATGACACCTTTGTTGAAACAGGGGTGTTTTTTGTTTTAGGCAATAGCAGGGAACAGGCCCGACTCTTAATGAAGGGTTGGGCCTATATTATTTGACTAATTAAGTATAATATATAAGTGTACTAACGCCAGATAAAAGTTTGTGCAGGATATTTTCTGAAATGGAGACGCTGGAGGCGCTATGGAAATTTTCAGCAGTGATTCCCTTGATGTTTTAGAGAGACGTTATCTCATCAAAGATTCTTCTGGAAAAGTCATTGAGACTCCTGAAGGGATGCTTAAACGTGCCGCAAAATTTGCTGCACTTCCGGAAGAAAATCAGACATATTGGGAGGAACGTTTTTTTGAATTAATGTCAGGCCTGCGGTTTTTGCCCAACAGCCCAACTCTGGCTAATGCCGGCAAACCCAATGGGCAGATGGCGGCATGTTTTGTCCTGCCTGTGCCTGATTCTATTGAAGGTATATTTGAAACCATGAAAAGAGCCGCACTGATTCATAAAACCGGAGGCGGCACGGGCTTTTCTTTTTCCAATATACGTCCCAAAGATGATATTGTTTCTTCCACCGGTGGGGTGGCATCAGGCCCGGTTCCCTTTATCAGGGCATTTAACTCTGCCACAGATGCGGTCAAACAGGGAGGAATGCGCCGGGGGGCAAACATGGCCGTACTGGACTACTGGCATCCCGATATCCTGGAATTTATTAATATGAAGGAAGAGGAGGATGTCCTCACCAACTTCAACATTTCTATAGGTGTTGATAACAGGTTTATGGATCAGGTTGTGAATAGAGGAGATATTGACCAGATAAACCCGCGCACCGGCAAAGTGAACGGCAGAACCATACCGGCAGCCACGGTATTTGATGCGATGACTCGCGCTGCCTGGGCTAATGGTGAACCGGGAATACTGTTTTTTGACCATATAAATAAGGCCAATACCGTTCCCGGGTCTGGCCCGATGAAAGCCACCAATCCGTGTGGCGAACAGCCTCTGTTGAACTATGAAAGCTGCAACCTGGGGAGCCTTAACCTGACAGCCTTCCTTAATGAGGCGGGGGAGGGCTACCGAAGGATAAACTGGAGCCGGCTGGCCGAGGATACTGCTGCTGCAGTGCGTTTTCTGGATAATATTATTGATGTCAACAAATATATTTTCACCGAAATTGAAAGGGTTACCAAAGGTAACCGGAAAATAGGCCTTGGGGTGATGGGTTTTGCTGATTTGCTAATCGAACTCGGGATACCATATGCGTCTATGGAAGCGCTGGAACTCATAGAAACCCTGATGGGATTTATCAGGAAAAAAGCAATGGAGGCAAGCGCTGCGCTGGGCCGTGAGAAGGGGCCGTTCCCAAATATTGAAAAAAGTGTATACAAAGGTGAGACGGTTCGGAATGCGACTGTGACTACAATAGCGCCAACAGGGACGCTGTCAATGCTGGCCGGTACGTCCAGTGGAATAGAGCCCCTGTTCGGCCTCAGCTTTGTTAAGGAAGTTCTTGAAGGCAGGAAATTTTACGTTACCAGCAGAAGCTTTGAGGAGGCGGCCAGGAAGGGTGGTTTCTGGTCAGAGGACCTGGTTCAGGAGCTGGCCCATACAGGAAGCCTTGAAGGGATAAAGGGTATTCCTGAAGATGTGCGCAGGGTATTTGCCACTGCATTTGAGATATCTCCCCAATGGCATCTAAAGGTTCAGGCGGCTTTCCAGAAACATGTAGACAACGCGGTTTCCAAGACAATTAACTTCCCTGCTGGGGCAGCTATAGCAGATATCAGGTCGGCATATCTTATGGCCTGGAAATATGGGCTTAAAGGGCTGACCATATACCGGAACGGTTCCCGGTCAAATCAGGTACTGAAATTTGCCTCCAAAGACATGGAGAAAGGTACATTGCCTGCAGGGTGTTCTACCTGTCCGGAATAACATGTACTTATTTACCACCGATGCCATTCAATTTCAGTTATAACCTAGTTGACTTGATATTTTGTTTGTGTTAATATATTAGTTGTCACCGGGACAGATAGGACAAAAAAAGGTGATATTTTTACGAGGCGGCATGGCCAAGTGGCTAAGGCAGAGGACTGCAAATCCTTCATCCCCGGTTCGAATCCGGGTGCCGCCTCCAATTTATATTTAAAAATAAAGCATGCCCGAGTGGCGGAACTGGCAGACGCACAGGACTTAAAATCCTGCGGGGCTTAAACCCCGTACCGGTTCGACCCCGGTCTCGGGCACCACGATTATCAAGCCTTGAGGGGCTTTTTTTTACTTTCGGAGGAAAGCCTGAAATAGTGGATTGGTGATAAATTGGTGACAGAAGATGTTCAAATAGTAAATAAAAATTAAATATGCTCATAAAATAGATAATAGTGTAAGTGTTTTTTATGATTTTTCTGGCAATAATTTAAAAGAAAACCCAATATTTTCTAAGGATACTCGCCGGTTTGGTAGAATTGCCCACATCGACAAAATTCGACATACATCCTGCGCCAACTTATGGTATAATTTGACTGTAACAGTAACTTTTGCATTGATTTGTCAGTTTTGCCTGGGTGATGTCTTAGTGAAGGCATTGAAATGGGGTGATGAGTCAGGTGGCAAAAGTTTATCGCTTTAAAGCTAAGGAGGAATTAAAAATGGTTACAGTATTTGATGTAGCCGACTACTTTCTTTCCCGTGTTGAACTTGATTCCGGGAGTGTAATGACACATTTGAAACTTCAAAAATTATGCTATTACGTTCAAGCTTGGCATTTAGTTTTTGAAGATAACCCGATGTTTGAAGAGAAGTTTCAAGCCTGGGCTCACGGACCAGCTTGCCCGGAACTGTTTAGCAAATTCAAGGATTATAGATGGAACCCTATACCGCCACCGGATGAATTCGATTCATCTATTTTTAGCGGTACGGAGATTGAAACTATTGAGGCGGTTTGGGAAGCATATGGTCAGTTTGATGGCAAGTACCTTGAGGATTTAACTCACCAGGAAGATCCTTGGATAATGGCGCGAGGGGACTGCCCGCCGGGAGAGAAATGTGAAAACGTTATCAGTTGGAAATCTATGAAAGAGTATTATACAAGGCTGCAAAATGCGTAATATAAAAAGGCCTAAGCCTAAACAGAGCAAAATAACTGAAAAGGCTATTATTGCCCACAACATTGATACAGGGAATAATAACCCTGTGTTTTCTTTTAGGCATGTTTGTGAGAATCACTGCCTTTTATCTACTTGGCAAGCCGGTGAGTTGACTGAGCTTCTGGGTACATTTAAATTGATGGAATCTCTCACGTGGAACCAATTGGTGACAAATCGCCATAAAGGCCTCGATTTTAGGAAAGAGGACAATTATACCAAACCGTTGCCACCGGTAGTGTCACCTGATGTGGATGTATGCCGGGTTAAAGTCTGTGAGAAGAAAAGGTTATGGGGGTATAGAGCAGGTCAGGTGTTTAGAATATTGTGGTTTGACCGTCTTCATGAAGTTGTTCCTTATCATAAACAAAAGAGAAATTAAAAGGCAAAAGACCGGGTTATCCCCGGTCTATTTTTTTATATAACGAAAACCAAACCACCCGCTGAGCGGGTGGTCATGATTTGGGCTCCGTGCACCTAATTCAAACCAACTATCTATTCAGGTTATACTTCAACCTCGAAAAGCAGCAACTTAACCCTGAAAAAGAGGAATTTTGATGGATTTATAAAATTATGTATATATTGGTCAAATTAACCAGACCTATCAATAAATAATAGACTTATTCTACCTTTAACAATCTATCTTCGATATGGACTAGCCTACGTATATGGGGTGACATTGAATATCTTAAAATGCTGCGTGATGAAGGGGGGCATTAGTAATGAGCTTTGCCGAATTCATGGAGGAATATCGAAAAAATTTAACAGATGCATCTACTCTTGAGGAACTACTCCAAGAAGCGAAGCAGAACCACAGAGTACAAAAACTATTGCCGATCTACGTATTGAAAGATAAAGACACCTTTAATAGCATGTTGGAATTAGCAAATAGAGATTCCTTTGCCAGGAAACTTGTTGCACATGCTCGTATGACCGTGAAGACTTTAGAAAGAAACAAAAATACGAAATCATTCGGAATGAAAAGGTTACTTGGACATTTGGCCAATGTAGCCAGGATGTCATTGCCAAGTGACAATCTGCCAGCCCCGGGAGCTAATACGCTCTGCCCGGGGACGGGCTGATGGCACAGCCCTAAGCTTGGGGTCATACTCCGATACCAGAAATGGACTTCGGTTTAATCACCCAAGAATCCCCTGCCTTTAGGCATGGGGAGTGTCAAGTGGGTTCAACATAGATGGGAGGAACTTTTGCCCATCCCTTCATTTTTCCATACTTAATCATATCATCTTGTATTTCTAACTCAGCCTTATATAGGTCTAAAAAGATCTTGCGTAAAGCGTCATTTCTCAGAGTATCTATTACAGCCCTAATATGAGCATCTATCGAATCATCTATGCCTTTGTAAACCACCTGATACATGAACCTATCCTCTAAGGTCTCAGGGTCTATAGGAACCTGTAGGGATGCAGGAGGTCTTTCCGGCATCTGGACTTCATACTTTAATGCTTCCTGTTCCATCATTTGGATCTGTTTTTTAAGAACATTTACCCCTTTGGTCAATAATAACTTAAAATCTAAATCATGCGCAAAAACCAGGAAGAACGCAGTTAATTGGCTTTGAATATATCTGTCATTTATATTGTGCCAAATATGATACGCTTCACTTGTAGAAAGAGATTCTTTTACCCCTTGTTTTGAGGTCTTGTAAGCAGGTGCAACTTCTTCCCACCCTTTTATTTTGCCAAATTTATAAAGAGTTTCAAAATCATCAACATGGGACAACAAAAACTTTTTAAACAGATTTCTAATGTTATCGTTAGTAAGGGTATTTCGCACTGAACTGTTTAGAGAATTCATTTCTGATACCATATCTGCGTACATCCTGTGGTAAATAAACTTGTCAGTAATCTCATCTACGCGAGTTGAAGTCTTTATATCACTGGCAGGTCTTGAAGGGACTTTTATCTTAAACTTTTTTGCGGCTTTTTCAAGTTGTTCAGTCTGTGTTTGAAAGTCTTTTAACAATACTTCCAAGACTATTCCAAAATCTCTGTCATGCACAAAATTTATCAGCATTTGGACTGCTTCGATACTGTTATACCTTGCTCTTAGTAAGTTCCATAAATTAAATGCGGTCTGCACATCGATTTGCTCCAAATTGGAAGTAGATTTCTTGAAAATTGAAATATCCATAATTTCACTCCTTATCTAAGCCCTTATATCTATAATCTCCCTCAATTGCTCTTTTATATTTGTGGTAAAGTATGGATGGATTAAAACTATAAAAATATTTATTCGACATTTGTATTCCTTGCAAACTAGCCTTTTTACCTTTAATATATAATCAAAGGATGTGAATCAATGAAAAAGCCTGTTGATTTTGAAAAAACGGCGACAGAAAACAAGGCTAAGTGTCTTGCAGCTCTGTCTTATCTAGCCGGTTCACGTAAACCCCGACGCAAGCCGCGCAGTGCTGAAGAGAGCATTGGTATTACCATTGCCACTGCGGAAATAGTTCGGAATGCTTATGAAACAGGACGCCTAGTTAAGAAAACTCCAAAAGGATTTGTTCTTAAATGAGTTTAAAAGAAGATATTTTAGCATGTTTGCAAATACAGGACAAAAATAAACGGCAGATTAGTATTGCGGGTATCATAACAAAATCCCTTGAACCTTTGGGCATCATTCCGGTTGTTGTAGGCGGAGCCGCAGTTGAATTTTATACTTTAGGGCAGTATGCAACTATGGATATAGATTTTGTTGGGACTATTAACAACGAAATGAAAGAAGTAATGGCAAGCTTGGGTTTTGAAAGGGAAGGTCGCTACTGGAGAATACCTGGCACAGACATTATGGTTGAATTTCCCTCAGACAAGTTGGTTGGATCAATGGATAAAGTTCAGCCGGTCGAACACAATGGACAGCAAGCTTACTACATAGGAATAGACGATTTAATTCTTAACCGCGTCCAGGAAGCGAAACACTGGAATGATATGGGCTCAAAGGAATGGGCCAGAACGTTAATGGTGGCTCATTATGATGATATCGATTGGAGTTATTGTCATAAAAATGCCAGCAAATTTGGTTGTAGAGATAAGCTTGAAGAAATACAGAAAGAAGCAAAGAAAATAAAAAGGCAGATGGATGAAAAATAATACTTGGTAACACTTAACAGCACTACTTTAAACATAGAGAATCAAGAACTCGCGTTTGTTTTAGCAATACGCTATCCGAGGGGGCCAACTTGATGCCTATTTATGATGAGACTATTCAAAATGTAAAAAGGCAAATAGTTAACAAATTCCATCCCGTAGACGTTATTCTTTTTGGTTCACATGCCAAGGGGTTGGTTAGAAAAAGCAGTGATATAGATATTTGTGTAATAAAAGACACTCAAAATAAAAGGGAATTAATTCAGGATATTTTACTGGAGATTGACTCTGATATCGATTTAGATGTGATAGTGTATACCCCGGCGCAATGGGAAAAGTATAAAGATGATAAAACGATGTTTGCACATGTAATTAATAAGACGGGGGTGAGCATTGTTGGTTGATACAAAAAGGTATAAAGACTGGCGTGACCAATCCAGGTCTCGGGCATCACTTGAAATAAAGCCTTTAGGGGCTTTTTTATTTTGCGCCATGGATGCAGAAAAAATGAAATTGCATCCCGTTATTTGTATTCCTTGCTAACAGGCCCTTTTAACAGTAATATATAATCAAAGGATGTGAATCAATGAAAACGCCTGTTGATTTTGAAAAAACGGCGATGAAGAGAGCATTGGTATTCCATTGCCACCATAAAAATGCCAGCAAGTTTGGTTGTAGAGATAGGCTTGAAGAAATACAGAAAGAAGCAAAGAGGATAAAAAGGCAGATGGATTGCTGGTGCAAGTGAGATATCTAAAAATGGGAGATTATTATATATGACACGACTAAAAACACAAAAAATACCAGAATTAAATGCCTGCTTTTTGCCGAAAGGCTTTGTGATCGAGGATATCCCAAATCAACCAGCGGATGCACTAAGTACATGGCTAGGGGCATTTGAAACTGACAGATACAGGGCCTTATTTCATCTTGGTTTTTTACAGAAGGAGAAATGGTTTTCACCTTCGATTGAATATCTCCATCATATTGCAGAAATGCTGATAAAAAAACTAAGCCAACAGTCAGAAATTGAATTTAACCGGGATGCCGTACAAATTGATTTGTTGGAAGATGAGCTATATCAGCTTAAGGAAGATCTCCCATTTGTCATTGGGATGGAATATGTTAACGATGATTGGATTCGAACGGTATGGGAAGCGTTATTGAATGTTTTCAAGTTGGAAATTAGGAATTATGACGGTACGGTTGCCAGGTATTTCGCCGAGCATAACGCTAATATCAATGTAGTCGGAAGGGTATTTTTTCACTTGGTTGAAAATATGGAAGAGCAGTATCCCTTTGCTTTTATGGCTACCTATTCAACAAAACCGGTGAAAAGCAAGCGCGCGGTACACACACCCCTGAAAAATGCATTAGCAGAATTTGAAGGGGACGAAAAGAAATTACTTTCGCTTATTTCAACGGTTATCAAGGCGGCCGAAAAGAGCAGCTTCATCTCGGAACTACTGGAAAGTGGTGAACTGTTCTCGCCTCTAAAGCTTACAGCAGAAGAGGCGTATACAGTTTTAAAGGAGATAGTGATTTATGAAGAAGCTGGGATTATGTGTCGAGTGCCAGATTGGTGGCGTAAAAGAAACAATTCCATCCGGCTGTCGGTTGCGGTGGGAGAAAAAGAGCCATCCAAGGTTGGCTTAGATGCCATTATGGATTTTTTACCTTCTCTAAATATTGGAGATGAGGTAATCGCAGAGCAGGAATTAAGAGCATTTTTGGACATGGCGGAGGGGCTGGTTCAATATAAGGGAAAATGGGTTGAAGTTAATAAAAGAAAATTGGAAGCTGTGCTTCAGGCCTTTGACAAGGTAAAGGACCTAACAAAAGATGAAATCTTGTCTCTTGGAGATGCCATGAGACTGGAATTAAATATGAATCAGCTATTGGCTGTCTCAACGGATGAGATTGATATATCAGTTTCTAACGGTCAATGGCTCAGAAGGATGAAGGAAAGTCTGATTTATCCCGCTGTAAATAAAAAAGTCAGCGCTGTGCCTTCATTTCATGCAAATTTACGGGTATATCAGGAAACTGGATATCATTGGCTCAATCTGATGTCCCAATTGGGATTTGGCGCCTGCTTGGCAGATGACATGGGACTGGGCAAAACGGTTCAGATGATTGCCTTTTTAGAATATCGCAGAGTCCATAATGGTGGACCGGCGCTTCTTATTCTGCCAGCCTCCCTGATTGGAAACTGGCAGAAGGAAATCGAAAAATTCGCTCCCGAAATGCCTTATCAGATACTGCATAAAAGTGATTTGAAAAGCTCAGAAGCGCTTCAGATCAGGGAGGGGAAATTTTTATATATTACCACTTATGGTATGGCGGTCAGGTTAGAAGCGCTAAAAACCAGACAATGGGAATGTTTGATTTTGGATGAAGCACAAGCCATCAAGAATCCGGGAACCAAGCAGACAAAAGCCATCAAAGCAATCCCCGCTAAAATGCGAATTGCAATGACTGGAACACCGATTGAAAACCGATTAAGTGACCTATGGTCAATATTCGATTTTCTTAATCAGGGGCTGCTGGGAACAACCAAAGAATTTACTGACTTTACGAAGGGGCTTGCTGAAAACATAAGCGGATATGCCAAGTTACGCAAGATGATCCAACCCTTCATATTGAGAAGGCTGAAAACCGATAAAAGTATCATCGCGGACCTGCCGGATAAACTTGAAATTAACGCTTATACTACCTTGTCCAGGAAACAAATTGCCCTTTATAAGCAGCTAATTGAACAGATTTCAAAAAAATTGGAAAAGGCTGAAGGGATTGAGCGAAAGGGGCTTGTCTTAGCCAGCATTATGAAATTCAAGCAAATCTGTAATCACCCGGATCAATATCTGGGCAGAGAAGAATATAAATCAGAACAAAGCGGCAAGTTTGAACAATTGAGAGAAATATGTAAAACGATATACGAGAAAAGAGAACGAGTTCTTATTTTCACCCAATTTAGGGAGATGACTGAACCAATTTCGGATTTTTTAAGTGGCATATTTTCCAAAGAGGGATTCGTGCTTCACGGTGGGACGCCTGTGAAAAGGCGAAATGAAATGGTGAAAGAGTTTAATAGTGAGCATTATGTACCTTATATGGTGCTCTCTCTTAAGGCGGGCGGTGTTGGACTTAATCTGACAGCGGCCAATCATGTCATTCATTTTGACAGATGGTGGAATCCGGCTGTTGAAAACCAGGCCACAGACCGGGCTTTCCGTATTGGCCAGACAAAGAATGTCATGGTGCACAAGTTTGTTACAAAAGGCACCATAGAAGAAAAGATAGATGCTATGATTCAAGAAAAACAGAAATTATCAGGAGATATCTTAAGCTCCAGTGGAGAACAGTGGATCACAGAATACAATAATGAAGAATTGATGAAAATGTTTGCTTTGGGAGGTGACGTATAATGGGTTATTATGGATTCCCAAGGTATGAATCGGTAACAGAAAAAAAAGCAAGGGCGCTTAAGGCGCTGGAGAAACTTAAAAAGAAAAATCCCGAGATTGAACCGGTAATCATAGAAGGGAGAACACTGGCCAGAAGCTGGTGGGGCAAGGCGTGGAATTTGAATCTGGAAAGCTATGCAGACTATGGAAACCGAATCGCCAGGGGTAAAAGCTATGTTCGCAACAATACCGTCCTGGATTTGAAGTTATCTGAAGGGAAGGCAGCGGCCAAGGTGCATGGCAGCAGAGCAAAGCCCTATGATGTAAATATCCGAATCGATACTTTAAGCAGTGAGAAATGGGAGCAGGTCACGGCATTATGCAATCATAGAATCGATTCACTCGAACAACTGGTTGAGGGGAAATTTCCTGAGGAATTAGCGGTTTTATTTACAGAAAGAAAGTATGGTATGTTTCCATCACCTAAAGAAATCCATTTTGACTGCAGCTGTCCTGACTGGGCCAGCATGTGCAAGCATGTGACCGCAGTATTATATGGCATAGGCGCCAGATTGGATTTGAATCCCATGCTCTTTTTCGAGCTCAGGGGTTTGGATGGGCAAGAACTTGTCAGAAAATCAATTGAACGAAAACTGGAAAGCATGCTGAAAAATGCAGGTAAGAAAAGCAAGCGAGAAATTGCAGATGAGGATATATTAGATATATTCGGGCTCTGAACAAGCTTGCCACAATGAAAGAAAAGATAGTGACTTTTCCCGGCTGTACTGCATATATTCATATATAACCGGAGGTCTTTACTCTTGCACTAAGGGGGGTTATTTATGCAATTCTTTCAATGGCAGCCTGCAAAGGAAACCTTTGTTGCTGTCACGGCTGGGCTCGTGATTATTTTTTTGTCTGTATTGATGCTTCCTTTCAGCCCCGATAGCTGGATTCGTATTGTGATTCACGATATTGGCATGGTCGGTCTGGCCGGAATCCTGTTTCCCCTGTTATACATACAAAGGTCAGGCCGCAGCTTTGCTGAATTTGGCCTGACTCTTCACAGATGGCAGGTATTTACACCCATCAACCTCATTCTCGGTCTGTTTCTGCTGGGCATATTTGTATATTGGGTGCCGCCTGAGGGTTTCCGATTTGACCCTGATACGGCGCTGACAATGCTGTTAATATTGTGTACCGGGGTTTTTGAAGTAATCTTCTTTTACGGTTTTTTGCGAACCCTGTTTGAACAGGCCTTTGGATTAATTCCTGCAGTATTATTAACCGCCGGGTTTTATTCTTTCCACCACATTGGTTTCCAGCCCGAATTCCTGCTCCTCTTCTTTGTCGGCCTAATGTATGCTTTGGTTTACCGGGCGGGCAGCAGTGTATTGCTGATATATCCATTCTTTTGGGGGGTTGGCGCATCATATAATGTTTTAATCCAGTCCGGGGAAGTAGCAGCTATTATGTATCCTGAGATTCGCTTAATGTACTTATCCGTATTTGTCATATTGATTCCTGTATGGGTATGGCTTAAGTCACGAAAATACAACCTAAATGGCTAAAAAGTATGGTATCCGCTGAGCAGCTGGCCCAGTGTTCTGGGATAATGGTTTTCGGCCGTCCAATTGGCCACATATTTCGGCTTGATGACTGGTGACACTTCTAAGAGCTTATTCCGGTCAAACATCTCCCCAATAGGTACGAGTTCAAGTTTTACCGGTATCTTCAATTTGCCGGACAAAAAGGCCCGGGCGGAAGCGGTATCAGCGCCCGGGTGCTCACTTTCGGCCCTGATTACCAAACCGCTGCCGGTAACCCCTATCATCCACAGTGAACCAATAAGGTCATCCGGAGTTTGCAGGACAGCTTCCTGTAAATCTCCCGGTATTATTGTGGTGCCGTTAATTTCCAGCCTGTCACTGTAACGTCCCAGGTGCTGCAAAATTTGACCGGTGCGGCCGCAGGAACAGGAACCGGAGGGGGTTAGGGTGACGATATCTCCGGTCACATAACGTACCAGGGGACAGGCTTCCAGGGTCAGGGTGGTCACAGCCAAAATGCCTCGTTCCCCGGGAGGGACGGGTTTATTTGTTACTGGATGCAAAACCTCCAGCAGAAAGTGGTCTTCGGCAGCATGAAGCCGGCCTGCGGAACAATCGGCCGCAATGTTGCCGTTTTCGGTTGTCCCATACATATTATAGACCCTGGCATTCCAGAGTTTCTCGATCAGCGCTTTCCGGGAATCTGTCAGCATTTCACCGGCCACACAGAAACCCCGGAGATGGGGGAAATCCCTGGCGGGGTCATATCCCATGAGTTTGGCAGTTTCAGCCAGCAGTATGGCCTCCAGGGGCAGGCAGCCAATAACTGTGGCCTTCAGTTTATGCAGAAGTTTGATTACCCTGGTGTGTGGGCTGACAACCGTACGGCTGCTGACGGGAACGACACATGCCCCGCGTTTTTTGGCAGCAGACTGGACAATATGTGCCGGGTCAGATATGGCATAAGGGAAGCGGACCAGTACCGTGTCCCCAGGGCTAAAATCAATGGCACAGTACTCAATCTGCTGGGTCCACCGGGCAAAATCAGCAGCTGTCAGCCAAACGGAAATCGGCTCTCCGGTTGTCCCAAAAGACTCGTGATACTCAACCACCTGCTCCGGGGATACCGCCAAAGTCCCCAGGGGAGCGCTTTGGCGCAGTTCTTCCTTGGTGGTAACGGGAAACTGCACAATTTCTTCAAGGGTATTGATTTGTAACGGGCAGCCGCTGTGTTTCCGGCGATACAGCTCTGCACTGCGGCACCTGTACAGGGCTTGGTTGAAACGCTCCAATTGCAGTATTTTTAATTTCTCCGGACTGAGAAACAGGTTTTCATGAATTTCTTGCATTTCTAACGCCTCACATACTTAGAGTCAGCTCAATATATAGAGCCTTGTGCCCTAAAGCCCCTGACCTTGGGGCAGGGGCTTTACGCATCAGGTAGTTATAAATTTGTTTTTGCTCTGGCTATACTTCGTTTTTCTCTTGCTTTTTGGTTGCGTTGAAATACTGACTGGGATCATATTTCGGATCATATTTTGGTTTGGCGGCCTTCTTTTGTTTCTTTTGATAAGCAGCGGTGTATGATACTCCCGACGGGTATTTATCCCCTCTGACAGATCCATCGAGACCATACTGCTTGAACAGTTCTACCAACTTATCTTTTAATTCTTCAGCCTTTGGAGTGCCCTGCACGTCTGCATTAATTGAAAGCATTATCTTCATTGTAAAACCCCCTTTCATTCAGGAAATTACTTTAAAACTGACTGTGTCTATATCGGCATATTTATCTGCTTCCAGACCGAATACCACAAATGACAATTGGGCTTTGACTGCACCTTCCGGTGCAGGGCAAGTGGCAAAGGATATGGGAGAATAAGATCCTGTTTCCAGGGTGCTTAATTTCACTCCGCCGGAAGAAGGGATTCCCAGTGGTGTATTGTTACTGTTCAGGAATGTTACTGTTGTTGCCAGAAAACCGGCGCTGGAGTTGGTAGCCGCCTGATAGCTGACTTCATACCTTTGCTCGGGTTTTATCTCCATTTCGGTTGTTTGCATCACTCCTGACATTGGTGATAAGAAACGGGCCATATAATTCTTCTTCACACCTTTTGCCTCAGCTTCAGCTCCCTTTTGATGGGCGGGAACAAGGTCAATATCACCGAAAATCTTACTCCAGCCGTCTTTGGTGGGTTTAAAATACTTTTCACCGTTTTTCGACATATTCATTCCGGCAAACATGGTTTGCCATTGATCCTGACTGGGTATAGGGAATTCCGGCTTTTTCTTTTTCGGCATTTTGAATTTCTCCTTTCAAACAAATCTGATGTAACGGTATGCCGAATTGCAATATTGCATAGTTACATAATCATGCTACATAATATTATAAATCCATGAGAATTGTGATTTTAAAGTGAAATTAGTTGTTTTAATCAGAAGTTAATTATGGCAATCTTCTCACTGCGCTGTCTCAGGGGCTTTTGGTCAAGGATTTGCCGGATTATGCGGGCTAAACGGGCCGGGTCGGGATGCTGGAACAGGTTTCGGCCTATAGCCACACCCCTGGCGCCGGCTGCTGTTGATTCTTCAATCATGTCCAGGAGTTCGTTCACTGATGACATTTTGGGTCCTCCAGCGATGACTACCGGAATTTTTACCGCACCGGTAACCTCGGCAAAGGTTTCCGCCGAACCGGTATAATTAACCTTCACAATATCAGCCCCGACTTCTTCGGCCAGCCGGGCTGCATGCTTAATTTTAGCCGGGTCGTATTCGCTTTCTTTATTGCCGTCCCGCACATACATCATGGCCAGCAGCGGCATACTCCAAGATGCACAGCTATCCGCTATCATCCCAAGGTCTTTCAGCATTGCCGGTTCACCGGCGCTCCCCAAATTGACATGGACCGATACTGCTGTAGCCCCAAGGCGGATGGCGTGCTCAACGGAGGAAACCAATTCTTTGCGGTTGGGGTCCGGCGCCAGGGATGTTGAGGCTGAGAGGTGCACAATTAACTCACAGCCATTTGCTCCCAGGCAGTCGGTTATTTGGTTCACCAGTCCCTTGTGGACCACCACGGCATCGGCTCTTCCCGCCCGGATCAGCCCTGCCATTAAAGGCATATCCGTTAACCCTTGTACCGGACCGACAGTAACCCCGTGGTCCATTGGTGCAATAAATAAGCGGTCCGAATGCTTGAACAGACGTTTCAGACGAATTTGTTTCCCTGTCATGATAAAACTACCTCCTAGTTGGCTCCGGAAATGACCGCGGAATATGGTGAAGTGTGGAAAATCAGTACAACACTTCACCATATTTTTCATTCCCGGTCATTTCCGGGAGCCTAGAATTATTTTTCTATAATGGTCTCATTAACCTTGATGCCCACATGCCGGCCCGGTTCACATACATAGGCCAGAAGCTGGTCTCCCGGCCTGATAAGGCTGGCATTCATCGGGCAGCCGTCAGCCCCCATGACCCGGATATGCCAATCGTCCTGAACGATAACATTAATTTCTTTGCCGGCTGCTTCTCCTTTGATTAAGAGCAGGGGCCTGACCTCCATCTTAACCCGGCCCACGGTCAGGGTTCGCGAAATCCCCTCTGTGTTGACACACAGCACCTTGCTTCCGGCGGCCAGGTCACTGAGGTACTCGGCAGCATTGCCGGGCATCCAGATATAGGAGTGGATGGCGCCGGCATTTACCCGGAAAGGACGCAGGTTCATATATGGCAGGTAGTGGGTTTCGGAACAGACAAAGATGCCACCCTGAGAAGTTGAGCCTACCAGCATCCCTTCGTTTTGTGCCATCATTGCCGTAGTGTCAATACAGGCTCTTAAGCCCATGCCGATATTGCGGACTTCACTGACTGTCATTGAATTGAGGTCAATATTTCCCACATCCTGACCATCCAGGCAGGCGCTGACTTTCATAATTTCATTAATATCGGTACTGGAAAACAGGACGCCATCACTGCCTTTTTCCAGCACACCGAAAACCACTTCAGTTTCTGCAAAGGTGGTTACCTGTTTCAGGAGTACAGTGCTGCTGTCCTGCAGCCGGGCAATAATCAATTCCAGGGGAATGTTGGTGGGGAGGTCAAAGTCCACAATGAGATAGTCATATTTCAGGGCATCCTGCCAGGACTGTTCCAGGGCCTCCTTTCCTGAAACAGAGATGCAAATACAGGTTTGGCATCCCTGCGTTTTTGCCAGATACAGGAGATTCTGATCGGTTGAAAGTACTGTTTCCCCGGTGTTGACCACATTTAAGTCTACTTGATTACTGATTTCCGTAATCAGTTCTGTTTTCAAAGGAAATTTTTCCGAAAGGCGCTGTTCGCTATTGACGACTATTTTCCGGATAGGGGAGTTATTTATCAGGCTCCAAATGTCCTGGCGTTCCGGGGGAACTTTTCGGCCATCAAACCATATTTGCCGTGAACTTGTCTCTCTGTTTTTATCCGCCAATGGTATCAACTCCCAAAATGTTGTTAGTGAAAGCCTGCCAAAAAATACTTAAAAAATACTTATGGTAACTTTCCATAATATTTTATTCAGCGAGGCGGCAGACGTTCACCATTTCTTATGTTAACGAATAAATATTATATTAGAGCGAAAGTGTTAAATTATCATGGAGGAGGCAGAACAGTGGCTGATAAACATGATCAAAGGCCTGAAGCGGACAGTTTTACCACAGCGGTAAATCTGCACAATACCGGTGTTGACGGTGATAAGGATGCGGTTAAAAAGGCCCATAAAATGTTTAAGAAAATATGTGCCGATAATCCCGGGGACTGCTTGGCCGAAGCCTACCTGGGAAGCGCTACGGCCTTGCTGGGGCGTGATGAAATAGAACCTAACAGGAGGTTTAAACTGGCCCTTGACGGCCTGAAGATACTGGACCGTGCTGTTTCCAAGGAGCCGGATAACATAGAAATACGCATTTTGCGGGGGTTTGTCTGCCACAGGCTGCCGGAAATATATTTCCACCGCCTGGGGACCGCAATAGAGGATTTCACCTATGTCATCTCCAGATATGAAAGAAATAAAAAACTATTGAAGCGCGATTTTTACTGTAAGCTTCTTTTCGAACTGGGTATTGATTATAAGCAGTTGGAGCGCATCGAGGAGGCACATTTAACCTGGCAAAAACTCTTATCTGTTACCAGTGACCCTGATTATGTTGAGCTCCTTAAACGAGAAGGGTTTGAGGCCGGCAGTGAGACCTCAGGCAGACCCAGGTTCAGAGGCTTCAGATGGAGATAACCAGGCAAAGTAACCTAATATTTGCTGAGGGAGGCAGAACAATGACTTACACAGGCAAAGCTCCGAGTGAGTCTTTTGCTGCAGCCGTAGAGCTTCATGACCTTGGGGTTAAGGGGGATCAGGAAGCTGTTCCAAAGGCCTGCCGGATGTTCGAAAAAATGTGGTCGGAAAATCCGGACCAGCATCTGGCTGAAGCATATTTAGGAAGCGCCACGGCTTTATTGGGCAGAGACCACGCGGATCTTGACGAAAAGTTCCGGCTGGCTGTTGCCGGGTTAAAGCTGTTGGATTCCGCTGTATCCAAGGATGAACATAATGTTGAGATTCGCATCCTGCGGGGGCATGTATGCTTCAACCTTCCCGAGATGTACTTTCACCGGCTGCATACCGCGGTTGAAGACTTCGAGTTTTTGGTTTCTTGTTACCGGCGCAATAAGCGGGTTTTTTCCAAGGAGTTTTATGTGGAAACCATATTTAATTTAGGGTCAGCCTACAAGCAGTTGGGGCGGGATGAGGAAGCTGAAGCGGTATGGAAAAAACTCCTCTTTCAGACCAGGGACCCCAAATACCTAAACCGGCTCAGACAGGAGGGAATCCATATTCCCCAGTGGATGACAGGTTTCGGTCAAAGGCTGGGGCAGGGACCGGGGCTCAGGCTGGGACAGAGGCTGGGGGCTGTGGAAGCGCCTGAAAGCTCAAAAAAGCTGGAAGAAGCCCGGGAAATGCACCGGCGGGCAGCTTCCGGGAGCAAGGAAGAAGTGGCTGCGGCTTTGGCGTATTTTGAAAAAGCGGTCAGGGAAGACCCCGGCAATAACCTGTTCAGGGCTTACCATGCTGATTGCCTGTCAATGGCGGGACGTGTATCTGATGATCATGCCCTGTTATTTGGCAATGCCATCAAAGCCCTGATCGATTTAGACAAGGCCGTTAACGGAAATCCGGAAAATATCCAAATCCGGCTTTTACGGGCCAACCACAGCCATCGGCTGCCTGAACAGTTTTTCCGCCGCTCGGCTACAGCCATGGGGGATTATGAGTATTTGCTGCAGCGTTATCAGGAGGATCAGACCATTTTTGACCAAAAAACCTGGCTTGGGATTCAAGAAAAGCTGGGCCAGGTTTATGAGCGGCTGGAAATGAAGGAAGAAGCCGGAATGGTCTGGGAGAAACTCCATGACCTGACAGGTGAGAAAAAATACCTGCATCAACAAAACCCGGAGGAAATTGATTTTGATGCGGAAAAGGTCAAGGGGATGAACTGGAAACAGGTGCTGCAGGAAGGGATCAGGCTGCATGACCTTGGGGTGGCAGGTAATAAAAAAGCGGCCAGGATAGCCAAAGCCTTACTGGAAGGGGTATCTAAAGCCAAGCCCGGGAATCTTTTGGCCAAGGCTTATTATGGCAGCAGCCTGGCTTTGACGGGATGGTATTCCCCAAATCCCGGAGATATGTTCGGAAATGGCATTAAGGGTTTTAAAATTGTCAAGGAGGCAGCCGAACGTGATCCCAACAACCTTCAATTAAGAATTTTACGCGGCTACATGGCTTATAACCTGCCGGAAAACTTTTTTCACATGACCGGATTGGCTGTCAAGGATTTCAGGTTTTTGATTCAGGCTTATAAAAAGGATCAGAGTATTTTCCCCAAAGAATTTTACCGGCAGGTTCTTTATGACCTGGGAGCGGCCTACCAGAGAATTGGCGAGACCGGTCGGGCCCGGAAGGTGTGGGCATCACTGGAGGGGAAATCCCAGGATTCTGAGTAATCAGCGGTAATCAAAAAATAATCGGGAGAGGGGTAAATTATTGTGGCCTCCAAGTTTGAAAAGAGAATGTCACAGATGAATAAACCGGCGGTACTGGAAAAGTATTTTACCGATGAAAATTTTCCAGATAAAAACATGACTCCGGTTCAGATTGCAGATTTTCAACGGGATGCACTCAAAGAGATAGTAACCCGGGCTTATGAAAAGTGTGAGTTTTATCGAAATAGAATGAAAAATGCGGGAGTAACCCCAAAGGATATTAGAGAGCTGTCAGACTTAAGCAAACTGCCATTTGTAACCAAGGAAGAATTGCGGGGCGACCCGTGGAAGCTTTTGACCTGTGACCGGGAGGATGTTGCCTTGGTGAGTGTTTCCACCGGTACTACAGGTGGTGAAGAGGTCTATATTCCCTATACCTGGAGGGATTACTACCCTAATGAAATGGCGCCGGGTTACCCGGAGTTGGTGCCCATTGAGCGCGGGGACCTGTGTATCAATGCCCTGCCTTATGAAATGAGTTCGGCAGGCCTGTCCTTTCATAAAACCTTCATGGATGCCTGCCAGGCAACGGTAATGCCTGCCGGTAAGGGAGGGGCCTATTCTACCCCGGAAAAGACTGTCAAGGTAATGCGGGATTTAGGGCCGACAGCAGTTATCACGACCCCGTCATGGGCCATTACCCTGGCTGAAGCAGCAGAAGAGGCGGGATTTGCCATACCGGACTTGAACCTGAGAAAGATGTGGCTGACGGGTGAAGGGTGTTCTCCTTCATTCCGGAAAAGGGTAGAAAAAATATGGGGCGCCACCGCCAACTGCTACTATGGTTCCCTTGAGGTCGGCGGAATAGGAGTCGAGTGTGATGCTCACGACGGCTATCACCTGCTGCTGGGCCATGTAATTGTAGAAATCATTGACCCTGAAACAGGTGAAGTCCTTGAACCGGGGGAAATCGGGGAAATAGTGGCCACCTGCCTGCTTCGCTTCGATACCCCCCTGCTAAGATACCGGACCCGTGATTTGGGTTATATTGAACCCAATCCCTGCAGCTGTGGGGTGGCCTTACCAAGACTATTCCTGAGAGGGAGACTGGTTGACCAATTAGAAATTCAGGGAGTCTCTTTTTCACCTTATTATTTTGAAGAATTCCTCATGAGGCTTCCTGAGGTGGGCAACTGGTATCAGTTTATTGCCAAAACCAAGGGTTCTGACAGACTGAAAATACGTGCTGAAATGGCCACGGGTGTCAAGGCCTCACCACAGCTTGCGGAAAAGCTGGCCAGTAAGATGGAGTATGGGATTGGCATCCCCTGCGAATTTGAGCTGTTGGAAAAAATCCCCCGCACACAGCAAAAAACCGTAAGGGTAGTCTGGGAGGATGATTAAAAATGAAAATTACTGATGCCCATGCCCACATTTCTGACACTGTTTACGGCAATGTGGGGCTTTACCTGGAACAGATTAAGGAGGCTGGGATTGCAGAAGGTGTGGTTGTCCCCGGAGGCATGCTTGATGTGAGGAAAATGACCGACTATATTACCGGCCGTGCCCAACCCGAGAATCCGGTTCCGGATAATTCCTATGTGCAGCAATCCTGCAAGGCTCATCAGGAATCGCTTTGGGGCCTGATTTGTGTTGACCCGCATGACGATAATGCCCTGGAAAATCTGGAGAACGGCCTTAAATCAGGATACCGGGGCCTAAAGCTCTCACCCATGAGCCACCAGTTTTCCTTTGCCGCCAAGGCTGTTGCCAACCTGGCAGCCTGCTGCGGAGAATATGGTTTTCCGGTATATACTCATGTGGTATACAGTCCCGGCGCTGCCACAGCCCGGTTTGTCACCCTGGCCCGCCAGTTCCCCAAAACCAACTTCATCCTGGGCCACATGGGTTTTGGGCCGGCAGATGTGGAAGGTCTTGAGGCTGCGGCTGTCCTGGATAATTTGTACCTGGAAACCTCAACAGGTAATTTTCTGCATCTCCAGGAATCTGTAAAACGGGCCGGGGCCGGGAAGATAGTGTATGGTTCTGAATTCCCGTTGAGTCACCCCAAGGCTGAGTTAGAAAAAATTTTACTACTGAAACTGCCTGCAAGTGACCGGGAAAAAATCCTTGGCGGGAATATCCGGACCCTGCTGGGCATTAGTTAAATCAAGAGTATAAAAGGCATTGAATTATGCAAGAGAATTGGGACTAAGACTGGTATTTTAATCCTGCCCATTGACAAAAGGTATATCAAAGTGATATCATAAATATATCAAAAACAGATAAAGCGATAGGGGGCAGGTTTTATGAATGAGATTAAGGCGTGGAAGGTTAACGGTTTTTTGGCAGTGTTCATTTTTATGGCATTGATGGCGGCAGCAGTTGCAGCATTCATTGCTTTTAAGCCGGTAACGGGTGTTCTGTTTGTGATAGTTGCTTCCATTCTGGCTTCGGGAGTAATTGTTGTCCAGCCGAACAAGGCTTTGGCCATGACCTTTTTTGGAAGGTATCTTGGTACTGTCAGAGACAGCGGGATGTGGCTCACAGTACCGCTCTGTATCAGGAAAAAGGTTTCCCTCCGGGTGCGCAATTTCAACAGCGCTAAACTGAAGGTGAATGATGTTGAGGGCAATCCTGTTGAAATTGCTGCTGTTGTTGTTTTTAAAGTAGTGGATTCAGCAAAAGCCCTGTTTGATGTTGATGATTATGAGGAATTTGTGGAGATACAGAGTGAAACGGCATTACGCCATGTTGCGACACGGTATCCGTATGACAGCTTTGAAGATGACGGAGGTTATTCGCTGCGGGGAAATGCAGAAGAGGTTGCTGCCGAACTTGGAACTGAACTGCAGGTACGTCTTTCAGTGGCCGGGGTTGAGGTAATTGAAGCCCGGCTGACCCACCTGGCTTATGCAACTGAGATTGCTCATGCTATGCTCCAGAGGCAGCAGGCATCAGCGATTGTTTCCGCAAGGAAAAAAATTGTCGAAGGGGCTGTTGGTATGGCTCAGATGGCTATAGAACAGCTGATTAGGGATGATGTCGTGGAACTGGATGAAGAGCGGAAAGTTGCTATGGTAAATAACCTGCTGGTAGCCATTGTTTCTGAACGGGCAGCACAGCCTGTGATAAACACAGGAAGCCTGTACTGACAGGCAGCGGATATGGCCGGTAAAAAAAAGAGCTTTCCGCTCAGAATCGACCCCGTGCTTTATGAAACGCTGGAACACTGGGCTGCTGATGAACTGCGCAGTGTAAATGCCCATATTGAATTCCTGCTTCGTGAATCAGCCAAAAAGGCTGGAAGACTGAAAGGGACTATTAAAGCCAAAGATACAGAACCAGACAATTGAGGCTGCCCGCCAGGGCAGCCTCAATTGGTCATTGGGCTCCTTCAAGAGGTGTTTCAAAGTAGATGCTGGTACTGGGAAAGGCCACAGATACACCCTCTGATTCCAGGATTTCCATTATTCGGAAGTTGATGTCTTCTTTAACTTTCAGGTATTCAGCCCAGTTTGTTGTATTAGTGAAGAAATAAAGAAAAATGTCCAGGCTGCTTTCATTAAAAGAATCAAACCTCACCAGGATAAAATCCTTGTTTATTTCGGGATGGGATTCCAGCATGGAACGGATGTTTTGCACACATTTTTGCAGCTTTTCACGCGGTGTGGAATATGTAACTCCCAGGTTAAAAGTGATGCGCCTGATGCCCATGCGGGTCCAGTTCGTTATCGGTTCATTAACGAGAGTAGCATTTGGGACGGTAACCAGAGCTTGGGCGAAGGTCCTTATTCTGGTGCTTCTGAAATTGATGTCTTCAACAATTCCTTCAACACTTGGGGTATGAACCCAGTCTCCCATAGAAAAGGGTTTGTCTGTTATAATTACTATTCCCCCGAATATGTTGGATACCGTATCTTTGGCAGCCAGTGCGAAGGCCAAACCTCCCAGTCCCAGACCGGCAATAAAACTGTTGATATCATAATCCCATTCCTGAGCCACAATAGTCAGAGCCAGCGCGACTATAATTACTTTGAAGACCTTTGACAGGAAGGGCATCAGTATTTTGTCAATTTCCCGTCCAAATATCTTTTCCAGGTCATCCTGCAGGAGGTCATAGCTCCCTGCGAGGCTATAGAATCCGGATGCTGCCAGAATTATCAGCCCTGAGCGAAAAATCTTTAACAGCATCAGGTCAAATCCGGGACCTAAGGGCAGGTAAGCCAATGCCAGGTAAAATCCCAATAGAACCAATAACCAGCGCAGCGGCTTTTGAAAAGAAATAATAATATGGTCATCAAAAGCAGTTTTGGTTTTACCGGATACACGGGTGAAAATACGAATTATAAAGCCGGAAAGAGTGTTTTTGAACACCATAAAAAAGGTTAAAATAGCGATCGCTGTCAACAGATCCACGGTTAATCCGGGTGTCAGTTTGTTTAGGAACCAATAGTTGATAGTTTTCAGGAAATCCAGTTTTTCGAGCAAAATCATCCCCCCTGTACTTTATTCAAAGCCTTTTTAAACATATACGCCGGTATTAGGATGATTCCTTTTATTTTTTGGCTCCGTAAATCCAAAGAAGCCTTCACACAAGGCAAAGGCTTCTTTAGGTTATGAGTTACTGCTGCTTCTGCTGCTGGATTTTGTACTGTGGTTCCTGCTGCTCAACATAATTGACACGACCTTTAAGGGAATTGGAGATCGTTTCAACCTGGCCGCTCAGATCATTGAACATCTGCTTCGCATTCTGGTCGTTGGTTTCCAGGGCAAATGTTTTCAGGTTGGCTGCTGCGCCTTCCAGGCTGGCCAGGGTTTGATGGATTTTATCTCCTACTGTCAAAATAAATAACCTCCTATTTGAAAACTATTATTTTGAGACAGTATTATCTTTTACTTATAAAACTCATAGAATACTTATATTATATTGAAATGTATTTCCACTTCAAATCTTAGGGAGATTTCCTTGAATTCATCCAGGTTGAGCAAAGTCCGGTCGCCATTATAATATGTAAAATTCCAGGGACGCCTATTATATTTTCGGTATCTTTCACTGCCAAAATATTCTACAAGCAAATCTCCTGCCTGAGAACCGGAGACTGTCAGCCTGAATTTTTTCCAGGTGGTATAACTGCTGTGCATAACCAAAAACAACTCCTTAAAAATGTAATTAATGACAAAATAAACTAGTAAAACTATTTTACACCATATTAACGCTTGTGGCAAGTATTAAAAACGCTTATTGGGTATAAGATATTATTTAATGATATGGTAATATTTAACCCGATAGCTGTCAGATGCATGAATTTTGTTGATTCAATAAGGAGTTGACATCATGAATTATAGAATGATGGGTGAACGGATCCGCAAACAAAGGATATTCAATAAAATGACTCAGGAAAATTTGGCCGAGAAAGCCAATATTTCTGTATCTTTTTTGGGTCAAATAGAGAGAGGCGACAGAAAGCCCAGTCTGGAGACAGTCGTAAACATTGCTAATTCATTGGGTGTCACTGTTGATCAGTTATTAACAGACAGCTATAAGATTGCCCCCAAATCCCTTGTCGATGAACTGGCTTTTTTGGTCCGGGAGAAATCAGAACATGAAATCAGAACAGTTATCGAAGTTACCAAAACGATAATCAAGCATAACAAAAAGGATTAAAGGGATGGAATTTGATCGGATGGAATAAAGTACCGGTTAACCCTTAGCTGGAAATTGGTGATAATATGAGGAGGAGAATCTCATTCTTCTGAAATCCCTAAATTCCACCTCTTAGGGGTGGTTTTTTTGTCTCTGCTGCTTTGACTTTTGCAGATGAAAGTAATAAAATGAAAATGTGAAAACTGTAACATTCCTACTTGGTAGGCCAAGAGCCCTTTCTAAAGGGCTCTTTTTTATATCCATTAGCTCCCACCACGAAGACTCCCACTTCATAAAGTGAGACTGCATTCAAAAAAGGAGGGGTGAAAGATGTGTGAAGAGGCTTGTATTAATTGTCAACAGTGCGAGGAATACAAGAACGGATGTCACGGTCAGATAGGCAGTTTTAATGATGAGATGTGCCCCACACCAATCATTGATGAACAGAGAATAGTCAGTTAGCTTATATGTTACAATTAACTTCATCCAAATAGAGGATGAGGTTTTTTTATGCATTTTTTCAGGGCAGCGATGCTTAATATACTCAGGTTGAATAAGAGCGCCGGTTAAGGTAAAACTAACTAAAAATAAACTGATGACCGGAGTAAAAATGATTATACACATATCAAATATGTTCAAATTTTATGGTCTCAAAAACACCCGGGTTTCGGCCTTGAAGCACATCAGCCTGGACATAGCCTCAGGTGAAATGTTGTCTATAATGGGACCGTCAGGTTCAGGTAAATCAACTCTGATGAATATTCTCGGATGTCTTGACCGCCCCACTTCTGGGGTCTATGAATTTAAAGGCAGGGATATCAGCAGTCTCAATGATAATGAACTGGCAGTCCTCCGCAATCAATATATAGGATTTGTTTTCCAGAACTTTAACCTGCTTTCCAGGTCAACAGCGCTTGCCAATGTCGAGCTTCCCATGGTTTATGCCGGAATCACTGCCCGGAAGAGGCGTAATGTAGCTAAGGAACTCCTGGAGGTTGTGGGCTTGAAGGATAGGATGAATCACTACCCCAATGAACTTTCAGGGGGACAGAAGCAGAGAGTGGCAATTGCCAGGGCATTGGTCAACCATCCTGCAGTTCTCCTGGCAGATGAGCCGACGGGTAATCTGGACACCCGGTCTGGAACTGAAGTTATCAAGCTTTTTGATACCCTGAACAGTATTGGGGTTACGGTTGTTGTGGTGACACATGACAGTGATGTGGCTGTTCAGACACGGAGAATAGTTTATGTCAGAGATGGGGAAATTGTCTCTGATGTTTCGGGCGGCAGAATTAAAAAAGACCAAAGGGTAATTCCTGATGAAATACGACCCGGAGTTTTGAGCTTTGAAAAACCTCATGAGTGGAATGGCAGGGATGGTTTTTGAAAATATTTGAAGCATTGAGGATAGCTTTGCGCGGCCTGGTTTCAAATAAAATGAGGTCACTTTTAACTATGCTGGGTGTAATTATAGGTGTCGGTTCAGTTATTACCTTGGTTTCCATTGGCGAAGGTGTCAAATCATCCATTTCCGACCAAATCCAGGGCCTTGGTTCAAACTTGGTTCTGGTCACTCCAGGGAAGGGCGCTGTGGGCATGAATGCCAGCTCCATGGGGGCCGCGGTTAGCGAACTTTCATATGAGGATGCCCTTGCAGTCGAACGTAATTCAGATGCGGTAAAAAGTGTGGCACCTCTGATTGAAAGTGGCGCTAATGTTGAATATCAGGGTGAGACAAAAGCGACTCTTTTAAGCGGGACAACAGCAAGTTATGGAGAAGTCCGTAATTCCCCATTGGCTGCCGGTGACTTTTTTACAATCGGAGACATTAGGGGTTACAGGCATGTGGCAGTAATCGGTGACACCGTGAGCCGGAAAATATTTGGCCGCGAAAACCCGGTGGGCAAGAATATCATGTTAAATAAAGCTGGTTTTGAGGTCATTGGGGTAATGGAGAAAAAAGGTCCTACCCTAACGATTGATAATGATGACAGGGTATTTATACCAATAACTGTAGCCGAAGAAATGCTTGATACCAATCAGGTGAATATGATGTTTGTCCAGGCGGACGGGCCGGAGTTGGTCAGCACGGCAGTTGCAGAAACCAGGAGGATTATCGGCAGCAGGCACAAGAAAAACGATTTTGTGGTCAGTGAACAGGAAGATATCCTGAATACCTTTCAGGGAATTATGGGGACCCTGACCGGAATGCTGGGAGGAATTGCCGGGGTTTCACTGGTGGTGGGCGGGATAGGTATCATGAATATCATGCTGGTGACAGTTACGGAAAGGACCCGTGAAATCGGAATCAGGAAGGCGGTGGGAGCCAAAAAAAGAGATATTATGTTTCAGTTTTTACTGGAGTCAATATTTATTAGCGCCCTTGGCGGGCTGCTGGGTGTTGCTGCCGGGTTTTTGGGAGCCCTGCTGCTTGGCCGGGTCATTCCCAGGCTGCCGACGGTAATTTCTCCCTGGTCGATAGCAGCTGCCTTTATATTTGCGCTGCTTGTGGGCTTGTTCTTCGGGATTTATCCTGCGCGTAAGGCTGCGCGTCTGGACCCTATTCATGCCCTAAGGTATGAGTGATGCCTTGACATTACAGTTAAAATATATATAATAATATTGTGGTACAAATCAAATAGGCTTTTTGTGGGCGAGTAGTTCAGTGGGAGAACGCTTCCTTGACACGGAAGAGGTCGGAAGTTCAATTCTTCTCTCGCCCACCAATTGGATTATCAAAGCTTGCGGTTAATTTCCGCAAGCTTTTTTAACGTTTGCATTTGAAACTAATAGGAAGGAAATATCTCATTTTTTCTGGTAGATATGCTTGCCGCAATGACCTTTTAATGTATTGTATACAAAAAAATAATTTCTCATATACTATTAGCAAATGGGGGTGAAACAATTGCAAGCATCCTTTTCTATTGGAGCCAGGGAGAACATAGAGATGCTTAAGAGTAAGCTGGATACAGAATTTGCAATGCTGCAGAATGATGGTATCAGGGTATCTCTTGAAGAGTCTCCCCCAACTGGGGGTTTAACATTTTTAGGATATAATATTGCTGATTATGGAAACTCAAGTTATTCAGAGGAAGAAACCCGCTCGATTTTCAAACACTATATTGCCAATGTTGTTTCCGAAATAATCCTTAATTATTGGGAAAAGGGTCTGCTCAAGGACATAATCAAGAACAACTACTACTATTTTTTGCCTGAGGAACAGCAGGTAATTTACGATATTGCGTTAAATCACTTAAATCACGGTGTTGAGCCTGATGATGACGCGTTTGTACACTACCTGAGCAGGAAGGCCCTGGTTCTGCAGAAGCTTATTGAGTACCTGCATACAAATGACCGCCTGATTATTGAGGGTTTTATCCGCTTCCGGCTGAAGGATTATCTTCAGGAGATTTACACTGCAGCTGATAAGGCCGTAGATGATTTTATGCTGGAAAAGGAGTATAAAGAATTCATAAAACTGCTTAAGTATTTTGTCGAAATACAGGAACCAAGGCTGGAAACAGTTCAGGTACTGGCACTGCCTTCGGGGTATTTTAAACTTCTTGACGGAAATAACAAAAATATCAGCAGCGAGTACCTTGACGGGTTTTTAATTGAATCAGGAGATTCTGAGATAAATTATGAGGATTTGCTTATCAGTGCATTAATCACAATTGCGCCAAGCAGCGTAATACTACACTATAAGGAGCATGACAGCAGTTCCGCCAGAGCTACGGAAACTATCAAGAGTGTGTTTGGGGACAGAGTGAAGTTTTGTGATGGATGCAAAATCTGTGACAAGGCTGGAAAGATCAAGGGTAATAGGGAAAGAAAGCAGTGAAATTAAGAACTTCCCGGGAGGGTTCCGGGAAGTTCTTAATTTGTCTTCAGTTTGTAACCAACTCCGCGGACATTAACTATATAATGCGGCGAGGAGGGATCCTGTTCTATCTTTTTTCTGAGCTTTCCCAGGTGTACTGTTACTGTCCTGCAGTCAGCATCATTGTCATATCCCCATATCTTTTCAAATAACTCCTCTATAGTGAATACCTTATTGGGACAGGAGGCTAATTCAGCCAGAAGGTCAAATTCCTTTGCAGATAAGTCAATTCTGGAGTTGTTTTGTTTTAACTCACGGGCATTAATATCTATTTCGAGATCATTGAATCTGAGGATGCTGGGTTTTGTCACGGATTGTTCACATAAGGTCTTATACCGCAGCAGTTGGGCTCTGACACGGGCTGCCAACTCGACCGGGTTAAACGGTTTAGCTACGTAGTCATTGGCTCCCAGGCCCAGGCCCAGAACTATATCTGTTAAATCGGAACGATGCGAAAGAAATATTATCGGTACTTGTGTGTTATAACGCAGTCTTCGGCATACCTCATAACCGTCCAGTCCGGAAAGGTTAACCTCCAGAATGACCAGATCCGGACGGATTTTATCGAATATATCAAGAGCAGTTGTCCCTTCTCCATGGGTGACCACCAGAAAACCCTCCCGGGTCAGGTAAATAGTGACCAGGTCGCGGCTTTCGGCTTCACTGTCAATAAGTAAAACCTTGCCTATCAATGTTTTTCCCCCTTAGCCCATTTTGCGGTCTCTAAGAACTGCCATTTTGGCGTTAGGAATGTCATCTATGGTCTGGGTACAGGTTTGGAGCATCTAAAAGAACTTGTCCAGAATCTCTTGGTAGATCCCATTTTCTTTAATTTTTCGCAGCCCCTGGTTTATGTTTTCTCTTAATTGCAGACTCTCTTTGCGAAAGGCAATAGCGTAATTTTCAGTTGTAAACATGTTACAGGCAATGGTTAATTCGAGGTCCGGATGGCTTTTAATGAAATATTGAGCCAAAGGCAGGTCTATCACAAGAGCATCGGTTTCACCGTTCTGCAGGCTGGCAAAGGCCTTGGTTTTAGAAGGATATTTTCTGATTTTCAGGTGATGCAGTTCTTTCATATCTTTCATAATAAAATCACCGGTGGTATTTTTCAGAACCCCGACACTTTTTTGCTCGAGGTCATTCAGGTTTTTAATGGTACTGTCTTTGGGGACCGTAATTATTTGTCCCGCTGTCAGATATGAATCTGAGAAAATAATTGTTTCCAGTCTTTGCTTGGTTATTGTCATTGCGGCAATTACCAGGTCACATTGTTTTTCCAGCAGGTTAAAGAATATTTTTTCCCAGGTCGTTGCCTGAACATTAACACTGATACCTATTTCTTTTCCGATTGCCTTAATTATATCGACATCAAAACCCTCTACCTTTCCGGTTATTTCATTTTTCCAGGCAAACGGTCGGTAGGGAATTACATTGGCTGTTACAAAGCTTTTCACCGCTGCTGTTTCCTCCTTTTCAGTAATACTAATATTTGGTTTAACTACGAGCACTTATTGATATTTACTGTTAACTTCGAGTAGTCTATAGAATTTCCTGCAAGTTGTCTGAAAGTTTATTATTACTTTCGTAGTATTTTACTTTCAGTTGCATTTATTTTGATATTAGTGTGCTACTATGGTTGTAGTAATTCAGATTATTCGATATTTGGAAAGGAGGCCGGATTTGCCATGTGCAGGGTAGAGCCTTATTTCTTTAGCCTAGGCGGATAAAGAACCAAAACCGGAAAGGAGGAGGAAAATTGAACATTGACCAAGTGAGGGAAATTATTGAAAAGGAACAAATTGACACAATCAAACTCGGCGGAGTGGATATTGACGGAGTATACCGGGGTAAAAGAATACCGGTCAGAGAGTTTTTGGGTTCCGCTTGGAACAAGGGGGTCTGTTTCTGTGACGTGCTCTTTGGCTGGGATATCCAGAATCAGATTTATGAAGTTCCCCTGAAGTTTACCGGATGGGATACCGGGTATGGTGATATTGTTGCTGTCCCGGATCTGAATACCTTCCGGGTAGTGCCCGGACAGGAAAAAACCGCCTCTGTACTCTGTGATTATTACACTGAACACGGTGAACTCTTGAACATTGCCCCCAGATCAGTCCTGAAAAAAGTTATCGCCAAGGCCAATGAACTTGGCTTCCGGCCTTATTCAGCATCAGAACTGGAGTTTTACCTTTTTGATGAAACACTCAAAACCATGAATGAGAAACAATTTTCAAATCCCAAAGTTTTGCTTCCGGGGATTCACTGCTATAACCTTGTCAGGTCATCAGCGGTAGAATACATCATCGGTGAAGTCAGGCGTCGTATGGATCAGTACAATATTGAACTGGAGGCCTGTAATACGGAATACGGTCCCGGGCAGTTTGAGGTTAACCTTAAATACACTGATGCTTTGGAACAGGCTGACCGGACGGTTCTCTACAAAACCTATATTAAGGAAATTGCTGTTGAGAAGAACCTGTTTGCATCCTTTATGGCAAAATGGCAGGAAGGAATTTCGGGCAACTCTTTCCATATCCACCAAAGTCTCTGGGATTTAAATGGGACTCAAAACCTCTTCTATGATACCAATAATCCTCACAACATATCTGATACCATGAGGTATTTTGCAGGCGGGGTTCTGGCTACACTACATGAGTTTACAGCCCTGTATGCACCAACCATTAATTCATACAAGCGTTTTGTCGAAGAGTCCTATGCTCCCTTTAATGAAACCTGGGGCATAGACAACCGTACTGTGGCCTGCCGGGTTATTGCCTCTTCAAACAAGGGTGCCCGTTTGGAGAACAGAACTCCCGGCGCTGATGGCAACCCTTACCTGGTAACCGCTGCATTTTTGGCAGGCGGTCTCTATGGCATAATGAACAAGATTGAGCCTCCCAAACTGCTGGTCCGTGAAAATGGCTATAATTTACCTCCGGAAATAGCCAAGCCGCTGCCCCAAAACCTTACTGAATCAATAGAAGCCTTAAGAGGCAGTGAGGTAGCCAAGCAATTCTTCGGTGAAGAGTTTATTGACCACTACCTGTCAACAAGGCTGTGGGAAATTAAGGTTTTCCTAAAATCAGTAACTGATTGGGAACGCAAAAGGTATATGGAAATGGCATAACCAGTTTTGATGTTAAAAAAATTCCTAAAAGGATAAATGAGGTGACCATAACAGATGAATAATACGGAAATCGCGTCAATTGTTGGTTCAGTGATTAATGAACTGCAAAAAAGTAGTCCCCAGGCGTTTTCGAAGAGTGGCGGCTATGCGCCCAGTTTTAACAATGCACCTGCTTATAATGCCGGCAAAGGTAAAGTGAAAGTAGCTGTCCTGGGAGCAGGCCACGGCGGGTTAGCAACTGCAGGACATATTGTCAGCAGAGGTTTTCCGGTTAATATTTACAGTCCCTTTGAGAAGGAACTGACCCCTGTCAGGGAACGCGGCGGGATTAAAATGGAGGGTGATGTCCAGGCATTTGCCAAAATGGAAGACGGCGGCATTGAACTGCTGACCAGCTCTCTGGATGAAGCGGTCCGCGATGTGGACCTGATCTTCGTAATCATGCCTGCTCTGGCTCATAAAACAATTGCATCATTAATAGGCGGTTCTTTAAAGGAAGGACAGATATTGGTTCTGAGTCCCGGTCGTACCGGCGGCGCTTTGGAGTTCAGGGCTACCCTGAACAGGTATGCTGTAAAGACCAAGTTTATTTTGTCAGAAGCCCAGACCTTCTTATATGCTGTTGAGAGCAGGGGTCCGGCCCATGTTGAGATTATGAAGGTTAAAAATGTGGTTAAGTTTGCCGCCCTGCCGGCAAAAGATACCCAGGCTGCATTAGCTGTGGTAAACAAGGTTTACCCCGAATACAAGGCGGCAGCCAATGTCCTGGAAACCAGTCTGAACAATCATGGGATGGTAGTACATCCGGCTCCGATGCTCCTGAACACCGGTCTCATTGACCTTGCTGCCAAGGGCCAGGATCTGAGGTATTACCGGGATATCATCTCACCGACTATGTGTAACCTGGTTATGCAGGGTATTGATGATGAAAAGGTAGCTATTGTGAAGGCCTTTGGTCTGAAACCGACCTCGGCCAAGCAGTGGTATAAGGAATGTTATGATATCGACGGCGATACCCTTTATGATGTGCTGCAGAATAACCACTATTATGTAGGCTTCTCGGCGCCTAAGCATTTCCTGGCATACTATCATGTGCTGGATGAGGTTCCTAACAGCCTGGTTCCGATGGCGGAATTTGGCAGGCTTGTAGGTGTCCCGACCCCGATGATGGATGCGATTATTAACCTGGGCAGCGCAATGTGTGCGGTGGACTTCAGTAACGAAGGAAGGACACTTGACAAATTAGGCTTCCCCAAAATTGATCGCGATGCGATGCTGGAGTATGTAAACGGTTAAATAAAAATAAAAACAAAAAAGCATAAGGGAGGAAACAAATAATGGAAATGAAGGCATTAGGAATAGTTGAAACTAAAGGTTTGGTTGGTGCAATCGAGGCTGGTGACGCTATGGTAAAGGCTGCCAACGTGAGGCTAATTGGCAAGGAAACCATTGGCGGAGGTTATGTTTCGATTATGGTACGCGGTGATGTAGGCGCTGTTAAGGCTGCAACTGATGCCGGAGCGGCAGCAGCATCCAGAGTTGGTGAACTGGTAGCGGTCCATGTGATTCCCCGTCCTCATGAAGATGTTGACAGGATTCTGCCTAAAATTGAGGATTAATGGTGCAGAAAAATGGTAACTACCAAAAGAAAGAGGCGATGATATGGACTTGGATGTAGACCTGAGGTCGGTCCATGAAGCACGCTGCCTAGTTAAACAGGCCAGAGAGGCGTTTCTTAAGTTAAAGGAATACAGTCAGGAACAAATTGACAGGCTGATCCAAGTTATGGCCGAAACGGCGCAAAACAACTCCTTACGGCTGGCCGAAATGGCAGTAGAGGAGACCGGTTTTGGAGTAGTTGCAGATAAGGTCGCTAAAAACCTGCTGGCTTCTGAAACAGTATATGAATACATCAAAGACATGAAGACAGTAGGCGTTATTGCCGAATATCCGGAACGCAAAGTTTTGGAAATTGCAGAACCTGTTGGAGTAATCCTGGGTCTCCTGCCAACTACAAATCCAACTTCCACATTGATTTATAAAGCTCTGATTGCGATTAAATCAAGGAACGCCATCGTTTTCAGCCCCCACCCTGCGGCTATCAAGTGCAGTGTGGAAACCGCCAGAATAATGAGTGAAGCGGCGGTTGCTATGGGAGCCCCTGCGGGAATCATCGGCTGTCTGTCCCATGCCACTATGGAAGGCACCGATGAGTTAATGAAACACCGTGGTGTTGACATGATTCTGGCTACAGGTGGTGCAGCTATGGTAAGAGCGGCCTACAGTACCGGAAAGCCCGCATATGGGGTGGGACCGGGAAACGTACCGGCTTTTATCGAAAGAACTGCCGATATCACCAAGGCTATTGCCGACATTATGGTGAGCAAGACCTTTGATAATGGGACAATATGTTCATCTGAACAGGCTATCGTAGTGGAAGATGTTATCAAAGAACAAGTGATCCAGGAATTGCGCCGTGTCGGGTGTTATATGCTGAATGCGGAGCAAAAACGCCTGGTTGAAGGGGTTCTGGTTAAGCCTAATGGCGGCCTTAACCCGGGGATTGTAGGGCGGCCTCCACAGAAAATAGCTGCTATGGCAGGTTTTAATGTACCTTCAGATGTCAGGGTACTGGTAGCCGAGGAGAGCGGTGTGGGCAGGGCATTTCCCTTTTCAATGGAAAAGCTGTCACCGGTTTTGGCTCTTTACACCGCAAGTGATTGGCACTCTGCCTGTGAAAAGTGTATTGAAATCCTCAACTATGGCGGCATTGGACACACTCTCTCAATCCACTCCAGGGATGAAAGTATCATCAGGGAATTTGCCCTGAAGAAACCGGTTTCACGTATCCTGGTGAATACCCCTTCCACTCATGGAGCGGTTGGATTAAGCACTGGCCTGGCGCCTTCACTCACATTGGGTTGTGGGAGCTGGGGCAAAAACAGTACCGGAGACAATATTACCCCGCGGCATTTAATTACTATTAAAAGGCTGGCATACGGCCTGGAAGAAGTTTCTGCACAAACCGCGCCGGCCCAGATAAATCAGGGAGTGTCAGACGAGATTTTGAAAAAGGTTATCCAACAGGTATTGGAACAAGTGGCTGTCTAAATATGGACCAATTTGGTTCCAGAGGTGAATGCTATTGAGGGTTTTAACTGAATTGGATTTAAGGCATAAATACCGGGGTCAGATGCCCAAGGAAATAGCAGTATCAAATCATACCCTGATCACCCCGTCTGCCCGCCACTATCTAAAGGAAACAGGAACTGAACTCATTATTCAGCACGAAACAGGAGACAGGAGACCGGAACCCGGATGTCCGGGCATTGTCTGTAAATGCCCGGACATCTTGAAAAAGATTGGTG
Source organism: Phosphitispora fastidiosa (assembly GCF_019008365.1). NCBI lineage: Bacteria > Bacillati > Bacillota > Clostridia > Eubacteriales > Peptococcaceae > Phosphitispora > Phosphitispora fastidiosa. Next base: position 91,377 of record NZ_JAHHUL010000009.1, read on the forward strand.
ATATCAAGCTGGCAGTTTCCGGTCGCCATGTCCATCTAAGCCAGAAAGATGTGGAAGTTCTTTTTGGAGAGGGTTATCGCCTGACCAAGAAAGGTGAACTATCCCAGTTTGGTCAGTTCTCTGCAGAAGAGACAGTAGTGCTGGTCGGCCCTAAGGGGATAATTATCGGCGCCCGGGTTCTTGGACCTGAGCGTTCCCAGACCCAGGTAGAGATTTCCCGGACCGACGGCCACCGCTTGGGGATTATACCTCCAGAAAGGGATTCCGGAGATTTAGCCGGTACCCCCGGGATTACTCTGATTGGACCCAGGGGTACGGTAGATCTTGAAGAAGGTGTCATAACTGCATTACGCCATATTCATATGACATCTGAGGATGCCAAAAGGATGGGTTTAAAGGACCATGACAAGGTCCAGGTCCGGGTAGCGGGACCCAGAAGTCTGGTTTATGATGAGGTGCTGGTAAGAGTGAGGGATGATTTCAACCTGGAGATGCACCTGGACACTGATGAGGCGAATGCTGCCTCTTTGGCGACGGGTACTGCGGGGACCATTTGGATATCGGGAGAAGACAGCGATGTTTGATCAGGATATGGTTGAAATAATTATCCGATTGGTGTTAAAACACCTGAATGAAAAGGGCTCACCGGTATTAGAAAACAAAGATATCGTTCAAGAGGCAAATCCAGTGGTATTTATTGTCAATGGGTCTCGGGCCAGGGTGGCAGAAACCTTGGCCTGGCTGCCTCAATTCCGCGAAATAGCGCCTAACCCGGCAGTAATCGTTGACCTGGAGGAGCCGGGAAGAAATTCCGCTGCCGAAACGGAATGGTCTCCTGAGAGCAATTACGGGAGGATTATCAGACCGACTGACTGCACAGATATGGAACAGTTGTTGGCTGCAGCAAGAGTGGTGGTAATACCCTGGGTGGGTCAGGAATTGGCTGCCAGATTAGCCTTAGGCTTTAATGATACCTTGTCGGCAAAAATTGCGATTTCCGCAGTTATGCAGGGTAAACCTGTATTGGCAGCCCTTGATGATAATTTGCTGCCGGGAAATCTGCAAAAGGTATACAAGTCAATACCTGCACCTTATGTTAAGCTGCTGAATGATTACCAAAAGACCTTGAGGTCTCTGAATATCACGCTGATGCGGCGGGATGAAATGGTAACTGCATTGAGGCAGCAGCTTCAGGGGACGGCCTTGGGAAAAGAAGTGACCGGGGATTCAAAAGTTACCGTACTGACCGAAGCAGATATTTTAAAATACCATGAGATGTCCATGGGAGAAATCAGAACTCCCCAGAGGTGCATAGTAACTCCTTTAGCCCGTGAAACTGCAGCCAAGCTGGGACTGACCATTTCAATTACACGTTAATGAGGTGCCAAGTATGCAACAAATAACGGAAAAGTCAAAATTACTGGAACTTATTGAGACAGCCGGTGTTGTAGGTGCTGGAGGCGCCGGATTTCCCACCCATGTGAAACTGAATGCCGGACTTGAATTTCTGATTATTAATGGGGCTGAGTGTGAACCCCTGTTGTATAAGGACCAGGTTCTTTTACAGCAGCAGACACTGAAGCTTGTGGAATGCCTGCAACTGCTTGTATCAGTATTAAAGGTGCCAAAAGCAATAATTGGCATCAAAAAGAAGCACGAAACCCTGATCAACAGGCTGAAGCAGTATATTAAGCCCCCAATTGAGTTATGCCTGCTGGAGGATTTTTATCCGGCAGGGGATGAACAGGTTTTAGTTTTTGAAGCAACCGGAAGAATCATTCCCGAAGGTGGTATTCCCATACAGGTAGGCGTGGCAGTAATCAATATCGAGACTCTGTATAACGTCTCCCGGGCGCTGGAGGAACAACCGGTAATCACCAAGTGGGTCACTATCGGTGGAGCTGTAAGTAAACCGTGTAGTTTACAGGTTCCCCTGGGAATCTCAGTGGGTGAATTGTTAGTTGATTTCCTGGCGGTAGAGCTGAAAGGAATGCAGGTGATTGACGGCGGGCCGATGATGGGGAAACTTGTCACTGATTTCAATACGCCGGTTACCAAGACTACCAGCGCCCTCCTGGTTTTACCCAGGGAACACCCGGCAGCAGTCCGTAAGCAGGAAGATTTTGTAAAAACTGCCCGGCGGGCAAAGGCAGCCTGTATCCAGTGCTCTTACTGCAGTGACTCCTGCCCCAGACAGTTGATTGGACACCATTTCAGGCCACATTTGATTATGCGTGCATTTGGTTTCCCACTGACCCAGGGAGCATATTTCAAAGACGCCTACTACTGTTCTGATTGTGGTTTATGTGAAATTGTCTGCCCAAACGGTCTTTCACCACGGGCAATTAACAGTTTTTTAAAGACCGAATTGGCAAAAGCAAAAATTGCCAGGGAACAAAAGGACAATGGGAATCTGATGGCAAATCCGCAAAGAAACTACCGCCGGATGCCTTCTCAGAAAGTAAAAAAATGGCTGGGACTTAAAGTTTATGATGTTCCGGCGCCCTTCCGGTCCCTTAAAATGGTCCCTGACAGAGTCAACCTTCCCTTACGCCAGCACATCGGTGCAGCGGCTGTACCCGTTGTCAAAGAAGGGGATGCCATAACCACAGGAGATTTAATTGCAGGTATACCCAAGGGCAAGTTGGGTGCAAACCTTTATTCCAGTATAGATGGCGTAGTCAGTAAGGTTGACTCTGAACGAATCGTCATCGAAAGGAGGTAACCCATGAGTCTTGCACTAGGATTGGTCGAATTTAACAGTATCGCAAAGGGAACCGAAAGTACTGACATTATGGTTAAAACCGCTCAAGTTGAGTTGATTACCGCTCGCGCAGTCTGTCCCGGGAAATATATCGGCCTGATAAGTGGGGAAGTATCTGCTGTTGAGAGTTCAGTTGCCGCCGGTATCGAAAAGGGTCAGCAATTTGTGGTTGACACCTTTATTCTGCCTAATGTCCATGCATCGCTTCTAGAGGCCTTTAATAACACCAGTATTATCCCTGATAGTAAACCGGGTGCGCTTGGAATTATTGAAACCTTTTCAATAGCATCCATTATTCTTGCTGCTGATGCTGCAGCTAAGGCCAGTGATGTTGAAGTAATTGACCTCAAGGTTGGGATTGGCATCGGGGGCAAAGGGGTTGCCTATTTTTCAGGTGAGATAAGTGCAGTTGAAGCAGCAGTCCAAGTCGGAACCGGGATAGTGGCCGAAAGAGGCCTTCTTGTCCAGAGTGTTGTTGTTCCCATACCGGACATGGCAATATGGAATTCATTAGGTTAAATCCACGAAAAGAAGGGTGAACAGACTATGTTCCTCGGAAAAGTAGTTGGAAATGCATGGGCTACCCGGAAAGAGCAGAGTATCACAGGTTACCGCCTGCTGGTTGTACAGCCCCTGGATCATAGAATGAAGCCATTAGGCAACATAAAGATTGTCAATGACCATATCGGCGCAGGGGTGGGAAACCTGGTGATTGTCGTAGAAGGCAGTCCTGCCCGGGCAACCTTAGATGGTGCCATTGATGCTTCTGTGATAGGAATTGTGGATCATGTAGAAATTGATTCGACACAGTATACCGACGACAAAAAAGGCCGTAAACGGGGGGATTGATAGTGTACCAAGCGCGTATTGAAAGAGGCATTTGTCTCGAATGCCTGAGATGTGTCGAGACGTGCCCAAATGAAAATCTGGTTGAAAACTACGGAAAACCGGGCCAAAAGCCTGACAGTAATTGCCAGGGCTGTATGTACTGCGTAGATGCCTGTCCCACCAAAGCGATACAGATAGAATTTGTTCCTGAGTTGGGACAGCGGGTCTGGTCAAAGGATAGGCTGGCTAATATCCGCCAGCAGTCTGTTTCCGGAAAACCGAATATAATGGGATGTGGCAAGCAAAACAGGCCTTCCGAATTTGACCAGCTGGTGTTTGTCCCTGCACAGCTCAGCAGGGGACCACTGTTAGATGAGGAGAAGGTTAATACTACACTGGTCATTGGCGCTAAAACCGGGAAACCCGTTGTTCTGGAAACACCAATAATAATCGGCGCCATGTCCTTTGGCGCTCTCAGCAAGCCGGCCAAGATTGCCTTGGCCAGGGGCAGCGCTATGGCCGGCAGTATGGCCAATACCGGAGAAGGCGGGATGCTTCCCGAGGAACGGGCTGAAGCAAAGCTGTTGACGGTTCAGTACAGTACAGGCCGCTTTGGGATTACGGAAGATGTGCTCAAGTCAGCTAACATGATTGAAATTAAAATCGGCCAGGGAGCAAAGCCCGGTTTGGGCGGGCATCTTCTGAAACATAAGATTACCCCGGAAATTGCCCGTGTCAGGGGAATTGGAACTGACAAGGATATTATTTCACCTGCACGTCACCCTGACATAAATTCAGCAGAGGATTTGCGAAGAAAGGTCGCTGAATTAAGGGAAATCAGCGGTGGTGTGCCGATAGCCATAAAAATTGCTGCCGGGCATGTTGAAGAAGACCTGGAAATAGCTGTTACCGCAGAACCGGAAATAATTATGATTGACGGCATGGAAGGCGGGACCGGTGCAGCTCCCGTAATCGCGTCAGACCATGTTGGCATTCCGGCCCTTTATGCCTTGAAAAGAGCAGCAAGATTCATGGAAGACCACCAGGCGAAAAAGAAAATAAAATTGGGGATTGGCGGCGGGCTCCGTGATGCCGCTGATTTTGCCAAGGCCTTGGCTTTGGGGGCAGACCTGGTTTATGTTGGCACATCAGCCCTGGTAGCAATGGGCTGCCGCTTGTGCCGCTGCTGCCATAAAGGCAACTGTCCCAATGGAATTGCAACTCAGGATGAGGTGCTGGCAGCTGGCTTCAATATTGAGCAGAACGCCATCAAACTGGCCAATTTCCTGAAAGCAAGTACCCGCGAGCTGCAGATGATTACCCGTATGGTTGGAAAAGACGATGTAGCCCATCTTGATCTCAATGACCTGATGGCACTTGACGAACATATTGCGCAAATAACAGGAGTTCGGAAGGTATATTCACAAGCTTAAATCAAAGGAGGAATGTAAAGTGTGCGGGATTGCCGGGGTCATATACAAAAAACCCACTTTTGTTGGAAAAACTTTGGTTTCCATGCTGTCGGGCATCCAACACCGCGGTCCGGATTCCACAGGTGTTGCCCTTTACGGGGCTGAGGACGAGTGCCTGAAGATCTGGTTGTACTATTCGGGGGGAGTTGAAATAGGCACGGTTACCGGTGTTATCAAGGAGTGTCTCAGCAAATTGGGCATAAGTATTCGTTCAATTGGTTGGAATGGGGATTTTCTCACAGTTAAAATGGATGAGCCGGATTCCCTGGACACTGTCTGCAGCGAATTGGAGGCTATAAGCGGACTTCACATTATCAGTGTTGGTCACTCCCTGGAGATATTCAAGGATGAGGGTTTTGCCGAAGACATTGACAAGAAGTTTGCCCTCTCTGAATTTATGGGCACACACGGGATTGGGCATACCAGGCTGGCAACCGAAAGTGATGTGGATGTGCGCCGGGCCCACCCGTTCTGGGCAAACAGCTTTGCAGATGTTGCTATTGTCCATAACGGTCAGCTGACCAATTACTACACCCTTAAGAGGAAGATGGAGCATAAGGGCTACCGCTTCCGGACAGATAATGATTCTGAGTTAATTGCTGTTTATATTGCCGACAGGCTCTCTCGTGGAGATAACCTGCAAGAGGCCCTGTACCTATCACTGGAAAACTTTGACGGGACCTTTTCATATCTGGTGTCCACACCTAATGAAATTGGTTTTGCCAAAGATAAGCTGGGCGCTAAACCGATGGCTGTCCTGGAAGGTGAAGATTTTGTGGCCATAGCTTCTGAAGAAGTGGCTATCCGCAAGGTTTTCAGTGACAAACAAACAGGAAACCGTTATTGGGAGCCTGGCCCGAAGGAGGTCATGACATGGTTGAGATAGACGCTATTGGGAAGACCAGCCGCGAGATTAATGCCGAAATAAAACAGGCTGCCGCAGCAGGTGACGAAATCAGGATAACCAATCCTTCAGCCAGCCATCACCTCGGTGTAGGTGTACTTAGTCCGGCCAGGATAACATATGAAGGAAGTGTTGGGTATTTCTGCACTGCCCTTACTGATGGCTGTAATGTAGTGATTAACGGAAATGCCGGGTGGTGTCTCGGTGATAACATGATGTCAGGAAAAATTATTGTTAACGGCAGAGGCGGCAGCAGTGTTGGTCCTGCTATGCGTGGAGGCACCATAGTTGTTCACGGTGATGCCGGGAACCGGCTGGGACAGGTAATGAAAAGCGGCCTGATTGTAGTAGAAGGCAGTGCCGGGTTTATGGCCGGGTTTATGATGATGGGCGGCAGGATCATTGTTCTGGGTGACATCGGAGAGCGCGCCGGGCACTGGTTGATTAATGGTGAGATATTTGTAGGCGGAAACATTGAAGGCCTCGGCAGTGATGCCCAGATAGTGGAACTCTCCGATGCGGATAAGAATTTTCTTGAGGAAACGCTGACGGAACATGGATTAGTAACAGACAAACCGTTTAAGAAGATAACTTCGCGCAAAGAACTACACCATTATTCCACCAAAGAATAATTAAACATCGCAGGGGGTAGAGATTATGAAAATCAGCAATACATGGACTCCGGATGTCATTAAGGGTATACACCTGCGCAGCAGGATCGGACGGTATAAGGTACGGGGGTTTGGTTCTTACAGGAAAATGCCGAATTTTGATGACCTGACCTTTTTACCGGCCAATTTATCCAGACTGGCCGTAGAGCAGTACCGTGAAGAATGCTCCAGTAAAACAGTTTTGGGCAGGCGGTTTGCTGAACAACCTCTGGAAATTGATATTCCGATTGTTATTGCCCCAATGAGCTTTGGCGCCCTTTCAAAAAACGCCAAGATCGCCCTTGCCAAAGGCGCTGCCTTGGCTGGGACGGCAGCCAGTACCGGGGAAGGAGGAATGCTCCCTGAAGAACGGGAGGCAGCGAAGAAGCTGTTCTACCAGTGCACACCCGGAAGATATGGATTTAATCCTCATGACCTGCGCAAGGCAGATGTTATTGAACTGCTCATCAGCCAGGGAGCAAAGCCGGGAGTTGGCGGCCATCTGATGGGAGATAAGGTTACCGATGAAATTGCTAAAATACGCGGCATCCCCAAGGGGATTGACCTGCGCAGCCCATGCCGTCATGCTGATGTCCTGGGCGCTGATGACCTGGTAATGAAAGTGGAAGAACTCCGCGAAGCCTCTGATTGCAGGATTCCTGTGAGCCTCAAAATGGGCGCCGGGCGGGTTAAAGAAGATGTTAAAATCGCCTGTAAGGTTGGCACAGATATTATCGCACTTGACGGAATGCAGGGCGGTACCGGAGCGTCTCCTGAGGTAGTGGCTGAACATGTCGGTGTCCCTTCCATGGCTGTGGTGGTCCAGGCCAGACAGGTACTGGAGGAAGTTGGACTGGAAGACAAGGTCGACCTGATTATCATGGGAGGAATCCGCAGCGGGGCCGATGTGGCCAAAGCCCTGGCCCTGGGCGCCAGCGCCGTGGCTATAGGTACAGCAGCAATGATAGCAATGGGATGTATTGGCTGCATGCAGTGTACCACGGGCAAATGCCCCAAGGGGATTGCCACACACGACCCTGTCCTGACCAGAAGGCTTGATATTGATGAAGCTGCTGAGAGAGTATGCAATCTCCTAAAGGCTATGACCATGGAAGCTAAAATGCTGGCCCACCTTTGCGGAAAAACAGATGTGCACAATTTGGAGCCTGAAGATTTACGTGCCCTGAGTATGGAAGCTTCTGCAATTACAGGTATTCCTCTTGTAGGGACAATGTAATCAGGCTTTAGAAGTCAGGAGTGGTCAGTTTTGAATATCTTGGTAATTAATTGCGGCAGTTCTTCACTCAAGTACCAGCTAATTGATATGGAAAAAGAACAGATCCGGTTCGGAGGCAGCATCGAAAGAATTGGGTCAGAGAAAGCCTTATCTGTTTACAAAAAATCACGGAAAACGGTAAAAGAACCGGTAACCGCACGGGATCATCATCAGGCCATGGAGTTGGTGTTCAAAATCCTGACTGATTCTAAGACCAGGGTAATCCGTGACCTGGACGAGATCTCGGCGGTTGGCCACCGGGTAGTACATGGAGGTGAGAAATACTCTGCTCCTACTGTTTTAGTGGATGAAACAATTGAGGAGCTGGAACAATTTAATTACCTGGCCCCATTACATAATCCACAAAATATCATGGGTATCAGAGCGTGTAAAGCCATACTGAAGGAAACTACCCAGGTGGCAGTATTTGATACGGCTTTTCATCAAACCTTACCGGCAGAGGCTTATATATATGGCTTGCCATATAAGTACTATCAGAAATACGGAATCAGAAGATACGGATTCCACGGTACATCACACCGGTATGTAGCTGAGCAGGCAGCTGAATTAATGAAACAGCCGCTGGAGGAATTAAAGCTAATTACCTGCCATTTGGGTAACGGAGTAAGCATCTCAGCCGTTCAAAAAGGTTTATCTGTGGAAAACAGCATGGGTTTTACCCCTTTGGAGGGGATACCCATGGGAACGCGCTGTGGCAATCTTGATCCCGGAATACTGTTATTCCTGATGGAAAAAGAGGGATTGAGCGCTTCGGATGCAATGGCGGTATTAAACCGCGAATGTGGGATACTGGGAATTTCGGAACTCAGTAATGATTTTAGAGAGGTTCAGAAGGCTGCAGAAAAGGGTAATCAGCAAGCCACACTTGCACTAAAGGTTTTTGCTTATAGTGTGAAAAAGTATATTGGAGCCTATGCGGCGGTGATGAACGGCATTGACGGCTTGGTCTTTACTGCCGGAATCGGGGAAAATTCACCTGAAATCAGAAGGGAAATCTGCCTTGGCCTTGATTACCTTGGCATAACCCTTGATGATGAAAAAAACAAAGCCGCCGGTCGTAATGTTGATATAGGCGGCAAGCAGAGCAAGGTGAAAATACTGGTAATACCTACCAATGAAGAATTGATGATTGCTAAAGAAGCATGTAAGTTTATTGTTTAAGCGTAGCTTTTTGAAGAACCCCTCTAAAACTTAAAAGGAGGTCATTCTTATGTCCACTGGTGAAAAAACCGGAATTCTCAGAAGAGCGACTTGGCGAACAGGTTTCTTAATGGGCATAGCAGTTTGTGCCCTAACCCTGGTATCTGCAGGACCCTTAGCCCAGCAAGTAGGGCCGGTATCAATCCTTGTATGGACTACGTCTTCTTTTGTCGGTTTGCTTCAGGTTTTAATATATTCAGAACTGGCAGGAATGTATCAGAATGAAACCGGCGGCATGACCATGTGTATGGGTGATGCATTTGACAAGTGGTCCCACTGGCCGACTACTATTGCCCAATGGGCCTACTGGTATGCATGGATCCCGGTAATGGGGATTATGCCGATACTTATGGCTCAATATTTGAACCAGATGATTGGGACCAATTTCAGTCCTTTTATAGTTGGTATCGTTATTCTGGGCGTATTGCTTGCCATCAACTATTTCGGTATCACGGTAAGTGAACGAGGTCAGCTAATCATTAGCGCTGTGAGCCTCCTGCCGCTTGTAGTTATGATTGTGGTGGCATTTGCCAGAGGTTTGGTGTCAATGGATAACCTGTTGCCATTTAGGCCTTATGGCTCTTGGGGGAATTTCAGTAATCCCGAGGGGTCCTGGTTTTCGATGATGAGCTGGGTTGGTATAGGTGCGGCGTATTATGTTGCCTCATGGGGCTCATATGCCTTTGAAACAATAACTGTATATGTTGGGGAATACAAAAACCCTGTCAAGGATACCGTTAAAGCCGCCTGGTCTTCAGGTACGGTGGTAACTATATTAAATACCATGATTACCCTGGCCTTGGTGGGTGTCCTCGGGGTAGCGGCATTTGCGGATAATCCTGATTATCCCTTCTTGAAATTATCTGAAGCTATTCTTGGCCCTGTCGGCGGCCGGGTTGCCCTGTTTATCATTTTTACAGGTCTTTTTTTGATGGCAAACACTGCATTTAACGGGACGGCACGGATACTGTACGGGATGTCCAAGGAGGGCACAAACCTGAAGCAGTGGATGAAACTCAGTCCTAACGGATTTCCTTATGTAGCTGCTATATTCAATATAGCCTTTGCAATTTTCCTGATGACCTTTGAAGTACCTGTTAAGATTATTGCCGCTTCCAACTTAGCCTACATGATTTGTATATTTATGCCTCTGTTTGCGTTTGTTATTCTGCGCAAGAAGAGACCTGACCACCCCAGACCATTTAAGCTGCCGAATTTCATGGTGCCGGTAGCGTTTATTCTGGGAGCCTTTAATGTGATCCTGATTTTACCCGGGGCTCTTTATTACGGCGCCGAAGTAATGGTGACAGGCAGCGTTATTACACTGTTAGTTATTCCTTTATGTCTCTACCGCAAAAAGGTTCAGGATAAGGCGGAAACGGTAATAGCAAAAAATCCTGAAGAAATTGATCTCGACTGATAACATTAAATAGCTCTCCCTACATGCCAGCTAACGTTCATACCCTTAGCTATGGCATTGGTTTTACCTCCCCCGGGCCGGTTTAGACCTGCCTGGGTTTTTTTTGCCCCGGTTTGTGAAAAGTTTTTTTACCTGTCATTGATAATTTATGTTATGATGAAGAAGGTTTTCCCAGGCAGATGAGCGAAATGGGTATCAAAATTGGTAATCTGACAAATATTGCTGTAGATGGCTAATTTGGAGAAATGTTAACTGCAGCCATTGTATGGCTTCCTATAGAATAGGGAAAGATTAGGTTATTGTATCATTGATTTGGTGGAAAGGGGAAGTTCTGGTGCATGCCATAATAATCGGCGCCGGCAAAGTGGGCTTTAGTATTGCCCAGATGCTGTCATATGAAGGCCATGATGTTGTTGTAATTGAAAAAGATGAGGAGCGGTTTTTATATGTCCAGGAAGCCCTTGATGTGCAGACAATCTTGGGCAGCGGGTCTTCTCCGGTAATTCTTGAGGAAGCCGGGGTGACAAATTCCGACCTGGTAGTGGCGGTTACGGAAACAGATGAACTAAACATTGTATCCTGTCTTATGGCCAAACAGTATGGAGTCCCCAAAACTGTGGCCCGGGTGCGGGATCCGGACTATGTGGAAACAAGCCACAAGTCCCCGCAATTCTCCCTGGGGATTGACCTGATCATAAATCCGGAACAGATTACGGCAAAAGAAATAGTGAAACTTATGGAAGTCCCTGAAGCCCTGAATGTGGAGTACTTTGCTGAAGGCCAGATCCAGCTTCTGGAACTCAAGCTTACAGAATCGGCCCTGGTAGTGGGTAAGATGCTGAAGAACCTTGATTTGGCCGGAAATGCTCTCATTGTAGCTATTTCCCGCGGTGGAAAAATGATTATTCCCCGCGGGGATGATTATCTTGAAGTAAATGATATTGTCTTTATTGTGGCCCGAACCGAGGAAATGATAGATGTGGAAAAACTGCTGGGCAAGAGCCGGGCTGCCATAGAAAAGGTAATGATTCTCGGGGGCGGACGCATTGGCTACTACCTGGCCAGGCTATTGGAGGAGAAAAAAATAGGGGTTAAAATCATAGAAAAAAATAAGGATAAGTGCCGGGTTATTTCAGGCAAGCTGGACCACAGCCTGGTGCTTAATGGTGATGGAACTGATATTGACCTTTTGAAAGAAGAAGGAGCCGGGCAAGCCGACCTCTTTGTTGCCGTTACCGGTGACGATAAGCTGAACCTGTTGGTTTCCCTCATCAGCAAGCACCTTGGAGTGAAAAACACCATTATAGTTATCAGGCGCTCTGATTACATCCCACTGGTAGAACGGGTTGGTATAGACGTAGTTGTCAGCCCGCGGTCCCTGACTACCAGTACTATCCTAAAGCTTATCTGGCCTAAAGAGGTGGTTTCCGTCAGTTTCCTGGGGGGAGCGGATGCCGAAACCATGGAACTTATTGTGCCGGAACGCTGCCGGGCAAATTACAAGAAGCTTAAACAGCTCAAGTTTCCCAAAGGAGCCATCCTGGGGTCGATAATGAGGGATGATACTGCTATAGTTCCAACCGGTGATGATGTAATCATGCCCGGAGACCGGGTTATGGTATTTACCTTACCCAAAGCTGTCGCCAAGGTAAATGAATTCTTTGAAGTAGGCAGGTAATTACTTAAAATGAAGTATTCTGTAATTATAAGACATATAGGATTAATTATCGCTATTGTTGGGCTGGCCATGCTGGCCCCTGTGCACATAAGTCTGATTAACAGGGAACCATATGTGCCGGTATGGATTGGTATTGCCGCGGCAACGACAGTACTGGGGCTTGTTTTGTTCCTCGCTGTCCGGGTTAGAGAGACGATCGGTTACCGGGAAGGTTTTGCCATGGTTACTTTTGCCTGGGTGGCTGCTACCCTTTTTGGGGCCCTGCCGTTTTGGATGACAGGGGCTATTCCCGGTTTCGCAGACGCCTTTTTTGAAAGCATGTCCGGTTTTTCCACAACCGGGGCCAGTATCCTCACTGATATTGAAAGCCTGCCCCGAAGTCTGCTGTTCTGGCGCAGTCTAACCCACTGGCTGGGCGGGATGGGCATTATGGTGCTGTTTGTGGCTTTACTTTCCCAACTGGGTGCCGGGGGCATGCAGGTATTTCGGGCAGAGGCTCCCGGACCGATTACCGAGAAAATTAAACCCAGGATCAGTGAAACCGCAAAAATACTATGGCTGACCTATGTCATTCTAACTCTGGCAGAGACACTGCTGCTCCGGATAGCCGGGCTGGACTGGTTTGATTCACTCACCCATACTTTTGGAACTATGGCTACCGGCGGCTTCTCCACTAAGAATCTGAGTGTCGGTGCCTTTCAGAACCCTGCTGTTGAATGGATTATAATTGTATTTATGTTTGCAGCCGGAACCAATTTTGCGCTTTACTATACAGCGGTTAAGAAAAAGTCACTGAAAAATTTCTGGCATAATGAGGAATTTAAGCTGTATACCTCAATTACATTAGGGGCAATTCTGATAATCTGGTTAATTCTGGCTGCGGAACACGGCTTTTTCAAGGCTGCCAGGCTGGCCTCCTTTCAGGTGGTCTCAATCATTACAACAACTGGATATGCTACTGATGACTATGTGTTGTGGCCAAGCATGGCCACAGGTGTTTTATTCCTCCTTATGTTTGTCGGGGGCTCAGCAGGCTCTACCGGCGGTGGGATGAAGGTGAGCCGTTATCTGGTGCTGCTGAAGCATTCCGGGCTGCAGCTAAAGAAGTTCTTTCACCCCAGAGCGGTATTCTCTCTTAAGGTGGGAGGCAAGAGTTATCCCGAGGACATTATCATATCGATCTTCCAGTTTTTTTTCTTTTATATTTTTATGGTAATCACGGGAACTGTTATCATGACGGGTTTTGGTCTTGAAATTAAATCCGCCGTTAGTGCGGTTTTGGCCACCCTTGGCAATATCGGACCCGGTTTTGGAGCAGTGGGTCCTATGGAGAACTATGCATTCTTACCAGATGCTGCCAAGTACTTATTAAGTTTTTTTATGCTGGTGGGAAGACTCGAGATTTTTACAGTATTGGTGCTGTTATTGCCCAGCTTTTGGCGTAAATAGGAATTTAGTTGCCGGACGGAGGTTCCCCTTTTTTTCCATTGCAGTCTGAGACCGGTTCTGGTATATTTTTAGGGAGTAAGACTATAATAAAGGACTGACTGTAGTGGAGTATATATTAATTTTAATTCCTGTCATTGGAGGGATATCGGGATGGTTTACTGCGGCCCTGGCCCTGAAAGTCCTGTTCAGGCCGGCAGATCCGATGAAGCTTCCTTTTACCGATACGCATATCAGGGGATTACTGCCCGGAAAACAGGAACACCTGGCAGCAGGTGTCAGGGAAATCATTCAAACCCAGCTGCAATTGGCTGTTACTGAGGATTCGGGTCCGGCTTATGAGGTCAGAGCAAACCTGAGTAATACTATTGTGGTTTCAATTAAGGAACATATTCAGCATAAGATTCCCTTTTTGGTGCCGCGGGGAGTAAGACAGAAGATAATTGACACTATTGAAGACATTGTCAGGAAAGAAATTGCCGGGTTTTTAGATGAACTGGTCTATAGTGTCCGCCAAGACAGGGGCGCCGGTTCAGACCTCTGCCGGTTTATTGAAGAAAAAATCCGCTGTTATGATTTGGCTGACTTGGAGACCAGAGTCAAAAAGCTGCCGGAGATATTTTATCTGAAAATCGCAGCAGCCTTGATCGGCGTGGCTGCGGGCTTGCTGCAAATACTGGTGGCAGTTGTCGCAGGGACTTGACACTGTGCTTCCGGAGTCATATAATAAAACAAATGCTGTGAAGAGGAAAAGTAAGCTGTGGCACCTGCCAGAGAGATAAGGCCCCGGGCTGAAAGCCTTATCAGGGAACAGGCAGCCGAAAAACCACCTTGGAGCTGTCGGGCAGAACGAAGTAAGCCTGACCGGGGCGTCCCGTTATAGACTATGAAAGAGCCGGTTTTTCGGAAACAGAGTGGAACCGCGGGAGAACTACCTCTCGTCTCTGGTGTTATTACCAGGGATGAGGGGTTTTTTGTTGTAAAGAAAGCAAATGATTTAATTGGCGGCAGCGGTTGCAGCCGCTCATATAAGGAGGTACATTTTCATGTCTATGGTCAGGATTTCTTTAAAAGACGGTTCAGTAAAGGAATTTCCAAAGGGAACACCGGTAGTCGACATTGCTGCCGCTATCAGCCAGGGTCTTGCCAGAAACGCTCTGGCAGCAAAACTTAATGGCAAAAAAGTAGATTTGGGCACCCCTGTCAATGAAGACAGTGCACTTGAGATTATTACCTGGGACAGTGAAGAAGGACAGGATGTATATCGCCATAGTACGGCACATATTATGGCCCAGGCTGTGAAAAATCTCTTTCCCGGAGTTAAATTTGGCATCGGCCCATCTATTTCCGAAGGGTTTTATTATGATTTCGATGTCCCGGAAAACTTTTCTCCTGAAGACCTGCCCCGGATAGAAAAGGAGATGCAGAGGATTATCAAGGAGAACTACCCCTTTGAACGTATGGAGGTATCCAGGGATGAAGCCCTCAGGATGTTTGCGGAAGCAGGGGAAAACTACAAGGTGGAGCTGATCAATGATCTTCCTGAGGACGCCGTCATTAGCTGTTATCGCCAGGGAGACTTTATTGACCTGTGTGCCGGACCTCATGTGCCCTCTACGGGAAGAGTAAAGTCCGTAAAACTGATGAACCTGGCCGGGGCTTACTGGCGGGGCAGCGAGAAAAATAAAATGCTGCAGAGGATATATGGGACTTCATTCCCGAAAAAATCTCTGTTGGAAGAACATATTTTCCGGATAGAAGAGGCCAAAAAGCGTGATCATCGTAAACTGGGGGCGGAACTTGAGTTGTTTTCCATGCAGGATGAAGGCCCCGGTTTTCCGTTTTTTCACCCTAAGGGGATGGTACTGCGGAATGAGCTGGAGAACTTCTGGCGGGATGAACATAAAAAGGCCGGATACCAGGAAATACGTACCCCGGTGATTCTGAACAGGGGCCTTTGGGAGCAGTCAGGACACTGGGATAACTATAAAGAAAACATGTATTTCACCAGTATCGATGAAACCGATTTTGCGGTAAAACCCATGAACTGTCCCGGCGGGATTCTTGTCTACAGGTCTAAACTGCACAGTTACCGGGATCTGCCCATCAGACTTGGTGAATTGGGCCTGGTCCACCGGCACGAGCTCTCGGGGGCGCTGCACGGGTTAATGAGGGTCCGCTGTTTTACCCAGGATGATGCCCATATATTTATGCTGCCCTCCCAGGCAACCAAAGAGATTATTGGGGTAATTGACCTGATTGACAAGTTTTACGGCGTATTTGGCTTTGAATATCACGTGGAATTAAGTACTAAACCGGAAAAGGCCATGGGCTCTGACGAAATATGGGATATGGCTACAGCTGCCCTGAAGCAGGCCCTTGATGAGAAAGGCCTTGATTACAAAATTAATGAAGGTGATGGAGCATTCTATGGGCCGAAGATTGATTTCCACCTCAGGGACTGTTTGGGGAGGACCTGGCAGTGCGGGACCATCCAGCTTGATTTCCTGATGCCCGAAAAATTTGATCTTACTTATGTGGGAGAGGATGGCCAGAAACACCGGCCGGTAATGATTCACCGGGTAGTTTTTGGGAGTATTGAGCGTTTCATCGGCATCCTTATTGAGCACTTTGCGGGAGCATTTCCGACATGGCTGGCTCCGGTTCAGGTTAAGGTGCTTACGGTAACCGACCGGGGGCGTGACTTCGCTGGGGAAATCCTGAAGACTCTTGATGAAAACGGTATCAGAGGCGAAGTTGACGGCCGCAACGAAAAGATCGGATATAAGATTAGGGAGGCCCAGCTGGAAAAAATCCCATATATGCTGGTAATCGGAGACCGTGAAGTTGACAGTGGCGCTGTGGCTGTGCGCAAACGCGGGGAAGGAGATCAGGGAAGTATTGCCCTGGACGAATTTGTGCACACTGTCAGGGAGGAAATTGATTTAAAAAGGTAACCGCTGTTAACCACTGAAATTATTTGACAACCGGTGATAAACAGTGCTATAATAATAAAGAATTTGATATTTTATCCAAAGCAGAAGCCATCCGCTTCTCACCTTATAACGCTCTGGCTGTTGATAAGGTCAACGAATTTCTAAAATCAGGTATTATATATTTGATTTTCTGCGGGTGGTTATCCACCCGCTTAGTTTTTTAGAGGAGATAAAATTTGGAGGTGAACCCAATAAGCAAAGATATGCGAATTAATGAGGAAATCAGGGGTAAGGAAGTCAGGTTAATTAGTTCCGAACAAGAACAGTTAGGCATCGTGCCGGTCAGGGATGCCCTGAGAATGGCTCAGGAACAGGAACTCGACCTAGTTGAGATTGCGCCTAATGCTAAGCCCCCGGTATGCCGCATTATGGATTTTGGCAAGTACAAGTATGAACAGAGCAAGCGTGAAAAAGAAGCGCGCAAGAAACAGAAAATTATCAGTGTCAAAGAAGTAAAGGTAAGGCCAAATATTGAGGACCATGACCTTGAGGTAAAGACCAAGAATGCCCTGAAGTTTTTAACAGAGGGTGACAAGGTCAAGGTGACCCTGATGTTCAGGGGGCGTGAAATGGCTCACGCCGAGTTGGGGAAAAAGCTTTTGAAGAGGGTTGCTGATGCGACCGAAGAAGTGGCTACAGTTGAAAGACAGCCAAAGGTTGAAGGAAGAAATATGATAATGATTTTAGCACCAAAACAGGACTGAGAGGAGGAGCAAAGTTATGCCCAAAATGAAAACTCACAGGGGCGCTGCCAAGAGGTTTAAAGTTACCGGAACCGGGAAAGTCAAAAAGGCTAAAGCATATAAAAGCCATATATTAGAGAAGAAATCTGCCAAGAGGAAGAGAAACCTCCGCAAGTCTGATATTGTTTCTAAAGCTGATGCCAAGAGAATCAAGCTTTTAATGCCTTATTCCTGATAATTGGCTGAATCAAAACATAAATTACAAGTTTATTAAGGAGGTTTAGGATATGCCCAGGGTAAAAAGAGGGGTTACAGCCCGTAAAAGACATAAGAAGATTTTAAAACTTGCCAAGGGTTATTTTGGTTCTAAAAGTAAGCTTTTCAGACCCGCTAATGAGCAGGTATTAAAATCCCTTTCATATGCTTACCGTGACCGTAGAGCTAAGAAAAGGGATTTCCGCAAGCTCTGGATTGCCAGGATTAATGCGGCAGCAAGGATTAACGGAATGTCTTACAGCAAGCTAATTAATGGATTAAGACAGGCTGGAGTGGATATCAACCGCAAGATTCTGGCCGATATGGCCGTAAAGGATGAAAAAGCGTTTGGCAGGCTTGTTGAAGTTGCCAAACAGAAACTGAATGCCTAATCCATATTTCAATTTAAGCGCTGATTAAATGGGGCTGTTTCCAAAAGGGAGCAGTCCTTTAGTTTTAGACTCCTTCTTTTTAAGCGGAAGTCTTACCTTTTTGACAAACCCCATGCTTTTTGATTATAAAATGTATTTTGGACAGGGGTAGATGAATTCCTTGGGCGGGCTACATCTCCGCCGGCATCCGCTCCCGCTTTTTAACTGGAAGTCATAGGTACATATTCCGCCTGCACTGTTTAATATAATGATATAGTCCTAATTATATTATTAATTTTATAGAAGCGGGGTTTTGAAATTGAAGGTAATGACTTATAATGTGCATTCCTGCATAGATGTCGAGAAGAGGAACAGTCTGAAACGAATAAGTGATTTCATCAGGAGGGAGCGTCCGGCAATAGTTGGCCTTAATGAGGTGGAAAGCTTCAGCCCCAGGGTGGGTTTTGTAAATCAGCCCAAACGGCTTGCTGCTTCACGGAACATGCTGTACCGCTATGGACCTGCCATTAAGCTTGGCCCGATTGGTTTTTTCGGGAACGCAATTATGTCCAGATACCCTGTTTATGAATCAAAAAATTTCCGGCTTCCCGCCAAACGTGAGCAGAGATGCTGCCTGCGGACCCGGCTTCGTGTCCCGGACGGGCATATTACAGTGTTTACAACCCACCTGGGACTTAACAGGCAGGAACGTTTTGAGCAGATCGCAGAACTCCGGAGACTTGTAGAGCAAGAAAAAAATCCGGTAATACTGATGGGCGATTTTAACTGTGGGACTGACCAGCTAGCTCCGCTTTACCAATTATTATCAGATGCCGGCAGCTTTTTTGGGTCATTACCTACATTTTCCCTTGCCAATCCTGTTGACAGAATCGATTATATTCTTTTTTCAGCAGAGTTTAATTGCAGGGCTTTAACTGTTGCCGGATG
Source organism: Phosphitispora fastidiosa (assembly GCF_019008365.1). Classification (NCBI taxonomy): domain Bacteria; kingdom Bacillati; phylum Bacillota; class Clostridia; order Eubacteriales; family Peptococcaceae; genus Phosphitispora; species Phosphitispora fastidiosa. The sequence continues at coordinate 110,289 of NZ_JAHHUL010000009.1, forward strand.
TGATGCCTCAGACCATCTGCCGGTGATTGCCGAACTGCATCTTTAGTTTGCAGTAAAAAAGGGTGCTGACCTGAAGCGCCAAAGATGCTATAATAAGTTAAATTCCTATCTGAAAATAACTAACTGTACTGAGGGTGATGCTGTGAAAAGAAAACTAATCTGTTGTGATGTTTTTAAGGAGGAAATCAACTCCATGGGTTCGCTGCCCGATACAGATATTGAGTTCCTGTCAATGGGACTTCATCTGCATCCCCGGAAGTTATATCAGGAGGTCAGTCAGGCAGTTGCCAGGTCCCAAGGCTATAGCAGGGTGATTCTGGGGTTCGGACTGTGTGGGGGTGCCCTCGGGGGCATCAAGGCTCCCGGATGCGAGATGATAATCCCCAGGGTCCATGACTGTATTCCGGTTTTATTGGGTTCCAAGTCTAGGTATAATACTTTGCAAAAAAACCATCAGGGGACCTTCTATTTTTCTGGCGGCTGGGTGGAGGGTGACCGCATGATGATTCCGGAATACGAACGCAGTTGTGATCAGTTTGGTCCTAAAAGGGCGCTGAAAATCTTTCGCATGATGTTCGAAAACTACAACCGGCTTTTGTATATCCATACCGGTCACCCGCGTGATCAGGCGACTTTGCAGAAAACCAGGGAATTTGCAGAGATTCTGGAGCTGCCGTGCCAGGGTACCGAGGGCGATCTTAATTACCTGCATCAGCTCGTCTGCGGACCTTGGGATGACAGGCTCTTTGTAACTATAGCCCCGGATCAGGTGATTGATGAACTGGAATTCCTGTCTCCGGGGGAACAGGTTATTGTACAGGGGTGCTGAATGCTTTGTTTCAAGAAGTTACTATAAAGGATTGGAGGGGAAAAAATGTCCGCTGCTGACTTGGTAAAGATTCTTCAGGAGGAAAATACGGACCCCAGGGTAAAACTAATTCCATTCGAAATTGCAGACATTAAAGTCGAGGAACGGGTGCGCTTAAAATGTATGATACCACCATGTCCCAGTTACGGGAGAGGCAAGTTCTGTCCGCCAAACCTTCCGGACCTGGATTTCATCCGCAGCGCTTTAAAGGGATATCAGGGCGGGGCACTTGTAGTTCTGACGATACCTTACTCGGAAGGTGTGATGGAAGAAGTAAAAAGGGAGAGACCTCAAAATGAGCTGATGAAATTAATTGGCAAATTTGAGAAGAGCGCCTGTGAAAAAATTAACCACCTGGCTTTTGGTCTTACAGTGGGGGGCTGCAGGCTGTGTGAGGACTGTGTTTCCCGGGATGAACCGTGCCGCAAACCCTTGGAGGCACATCCGGGCATTACCGGTTTTGGGATTGATATTACTACAGTCGCCCGCAAACTTGGAGTCAGGGTGGAATGGCCGGTGACTACTGAACTAAATTTCATGGGGATGTTATTTGTCTAAGATGTCTGTAAAGGCATCTTTTTTTTTCAAATATCTGCAGCCGGCCCGCTTATTAACAGAATAATGATAATGGTTGCAAAACGACAATAGTAGTAGTAAAAATGAGTTGAACAGGCTTGACTGCTTAAAGCTGAGGATAACCGCTTAAGTCTAAATCATTTCCATTTAGAGAAAAAAGGTTACCAACTAATGGTGCAAACGTTTACAATTTAATGTAGATAGCCTGTTAGTATTTGCAATAGTTATCTGAAAAAAATGATTATACTTTTCTAATATCTGCAGACAGCAAACATTCTGATAATTAGTCTTCTGTTTTTTACAGTGGCAGCTTCTAATTAAGTTTAAGAATGTTTGCCTATTTTTTTACCTATAATACAGTATTTGTGCAGAAATGCTACACTGTTTTTAATATAGGTTAACACTTATTGCCTAGGCAGGAACGATATATTTCTTTGAGCTGCGTTTGTTATTAAAAAAAAGAGGAAGGGAGGAGCAGTGTACAAATCAAATTTAATGGAGGGATCTTAATGGTTGTAAAACAATACAAGGATGAAATGACAGGTTTGGAGAGGGCACTGGCTGCCCTGTCTTATCAGAAGCCTGACCGGGTGCCTGTAGCATCACTGGTTTGCGGCGCGGCACGGCGTGTTCTTGGAGTGACTTACGACAAATGGTCTCAGGATGCAGAACTCATCGCAGAATCTTTTATCCAGACACACCAGATCATGAATTATGATTTTGACATTTTTGTGATGCTGGTAGACCTCTCAGTTGAGGCCGGGTCGTTCGGCCAAGAGGTGATTTATCCTATCGAGAGTACCGCTTATGCCAATCCGAATAAACCCATTATTAAAACTGTTGATGACTATAGAAGGTTAGAACGGATTAATCCGAGGGAAACCGGGCGGATGAAGGTTGTCATTGAGGCAACACACCGGTTGGCCAAAGCCAAGGCCAAAGAATGCGGCATCTGTGGATTTGTGTATGCCCCCCTTGGTGTTATCGGTGCCCTGAGAGGACATGAACGGATGTTTGTTGATTGTATAAAACACCCGGATGCCATTATTGAAGCCTGTGAAATAATCACTCCCGTTCTGGAAGAATATGCGGTGGCTCAGATAGAGGCCGGCGCGCAGGCAATAGTCATGGATACATTGTATGCTTCGGCTACCATTATGAGCCCCAAAATGTGGGAGGGCATTGAAGCGCCATATGCCAAGAGAATTGCTGATACTGTCAAGAAGGCCGGAGGAGCCCTGGTCCTGCATAACTGCGGCGGGGGCATATACTTTGATGTCCAGCAGAAGTGGACTGACCCTGTGGCTATTTCCCATGCTTACCCGGCTGCTGACTGCAAGACCTGGGAGGAACATGCGGCCAAATGGGGCAAAAAGATTGTATCCATTGGAGCTCTTGACCCTGCGAGTGTTGGCATGACTTGGAATGAAGAACAGGTTATGGAAGAAACTCGGAAATTTATCGAGTATTATAAGGATTGTGACGGAGGGTTTATCCTCTCAACCGGATGTGAGTTTCCACCCAATGGCACCTTAATAAATGCCATGGCGATTATTAAAGCGGCTAAGGCCTATGGAACATACCGGTAACAACAAAAATAAGTAAGGAGGTAATGGTTAAATGGCTGCACCGGAACGAGAAAGAGAGTTGTTTGATGCTTTAAAACAGGGTGTTATTGATTATGATGAGGACGGTGTGAGGGAAGCGGCCCAGGCTGTTATTGATGAGGGTATTGATGCCTATACGGCAGTTTTTGAGGGCTTGGTTGAAGGAATGAACGAAGTGGGCAGGTTATATGAAGAACAGGAGTACTTTGTCCCCGAAATCCTCATGTGTGCCGATGCTTTATATGCAGGCCTGGATATCCTGAAGCCGCACATAGAACAGAAAGATATGGGTCTCAAGGGTACAGTGGTAATGGGTGTTGTTCAGGGAGATGTGCATGACATTGGCAAGAACATCGTTAAGATGATGTTTGATGTAGCCGGTTTTGATGTTCATGACCTGGGACGGGATGTTCCTCTGGAAAAATTTGTGGAGGAACAGTTGAAGACTGATTCTGAGCTGCTGTGCCTGTCGGCCATGATGACCACCACGATGGTTGGTATGCCAGAGGTAATTAAGAAGGTGAAGGATAAAAACCCGCAGTGTAAGATTATGATTGGCGGCGCTCCTGTTTCCGAGGATCTGGCAGGAAAGTGGGGGGCTGACGGATTTGCCAAGGATGCCAACAATGCTCTGAAAGAAGCCCTGAACATGGTTAAGGCACTGAAAGAAATGCAGTAACAAATAATTAAGAAACGGAGTTTTGAAACAAAACACCGTTTCTCTTTTTAAACAAGGAGAAAGGAGGGCATTATTGCTTGACTGATTTTACCGACAAAATAACGGAGGGATGTTAAATGATTGTAAAACAGTTCAAAGATGAAATGACAGGGCTGGAAAGGGTTATGGCAGCAGTAACTTTTCAGAAGCCTGACCGGGTGCCTGTGGTACCACAGGCAATCGGTATTGCGCGCCGTGTTTTGGGTGTCAGTATGAGCAAATTGTCCCAGGATCCTGATGTCTATGTTGAAGCCCAGTTACAATTGCATAAGCTTTGTGATTATGGTTTTGATTCATTTGCCTTTGTTTATGACCTCTCTGTGGAGGCTGAGGCATTCGGTCAAAAAGTCATTTATCCGCTTGAGAGTACTGCTTATGCTGACCCCAATAATCCCTTGATTAAAACTGTTGATGACTATAGAAGGTTAGAACGGATTAATCCACGGGAAACAGGCCGGATGAAAGATACAATTTACGGGACGGAAAGGTTGGCTAAGGCTAAAGGAAAAGAATACTCCGTGGGTGGATTTGTATATGGACCTCTTGGCGTTCTGGGCCAATTGAGAGGACATGAACGGATGTTTGTGGACCTTATGAAAAACAGGGATGCCGTAATTGAAGCCCTGGAAATAATAACCCCGGTTCTGGAGGATTACGCTGTGGCCCAGATAGAAGCAGGTGCAGGAGGCATAACCATAGATACGCTGTGTGCTTCCAAAACCATGATGAGCGCCAAGCTGTGGGAGAGCATTGAAGCGCCTTATGCCAAGAGGCTTGCTGATACCATCAGAAAGGCAGGGGGCGCAGTTATGCTGCACAACTGTGGCGGCGCTCCATACTTTGAGGAACAGATGAAGTGGCTCGAACCGGTAGGTATTTCGCATGCATACCCGGCTGCCGGGTGCAAGACCTGGGAAGAGCACGCAGCCATATGGGGCAAGAAGGTGATGCACATAGGAGCTATGGATCCTTCCAAGATAGGCATGGTTTGGAGTGAAGAACAGGTAATGGACAATTGCCGGTACTTTATTGACACCTTTGACGGCTGCAACGGAGGGTTTATCCTGGCTCCGGGTTGTGAGTTCCCGCCTAATGGCACCTTACTCAATTTAATTGCTATGTGTAAAGCAGCCAAAGCCTATGGAACTAACAAATAGAACCGGCTTCCAGAGAATGCTATCCGGGGGGGAATTAAATGAAAATCAAAATTATCAGTGGTTTTTTGGGGGCAGGTAAAACCACCTGCATCAAAAATGTACTTAAAAAAGCCGCTGGGAACATGGCTGTCATTGTAAATGAATTTGGCGATGTAGGGATTGATGCTGAAGCCATCAGCAAGGGCGATGTTATAGACATGGTAGAACTGCCCAGCGGGTGTATTTGCTGTACCCTGGCTAATGACCTGGTGGCAGCTGTCAAAGAAATCAAAACCAAATATAATCCGGAGCGCCTGATTATAGAGCCTTCCGGTCTGGCTGTGCCCTCAGGCATTCTGGAGGTGCTTGAACCTATCAGTAAAGAGTATGGGCTGGAAATTGAAGCTATAATAGGTATTGTAGATGCCGACAGTTTCCTCTCAAATGTGCATTCTGGTCTGTTTGGGGACTTTTATACAGACCAGTTGGCCAACTCTGATATTATCCTGATTAATAAATCCGACCTGGTGAATGAAAACACTATTAAATTGATTGAGGAAGAACTGCGCAAGTATAATTCCCATGCCATCCTGCTGAATACGGTAAACTGTGAAACAGAGCTGCCGGATTTTATCAGGGAACACGGCACTGAATTTCTGCACCTTCATTTTGACCATGACTTCGATTCACTGGCTATAACTTCAGAAAGTGAATACGCACCGGAGCTGATGAAAGAATTAATGGAGGAAATGAAGGCAGGTAAGTATGGCAATATCTACAGGGCAAAGGGCATTTATAGAGCGGTTGGCGGCAGATATTCTAAAATGGATTATGTACAGGGTAATTATACTTTGGAGGATTTTCCTGAAACAGCAGACAGTAAGCTGATTTTTATTGGCAAGGACTTTAACCGCCAAGCCTTAAAGTTGAAACTGGGTGACTGCGGGCAATAAGAAAATTGAAGAAACGATTTAAGTAGTTAGGCCTGAAAAGGTCTAACTACTTTTAGGACGAATGCACTAAGTTTCACTAAGCAGGCTGCTCACAATCAGCAAAGGTTCAAAAACTGTGAACCACCGAATAAACCATTCGCCATGCGAAAACGACCATTCAACCACAAAAAACAACCGTTAGCAGAAAATGGTGCACGGTAATGTGGTATAGATATTTATAATTTGAACCAAGAGATTAAGGAATGGTGAATATTAAGTAAACCGTATCAACCAATAAATAGCAAACATGTGATATAAGTGCTGCGAAGGTTAGTTTTGCTAATGCATCTGATGCATATAGAGAACTAAGGTTTATTATAAGTAAAAATTAGAAGCGGGTCCTGGGGGAATATAAAAACCGTTTCTAATTTTTTAAAAATAAAGTAAGTATTTGATGAATTAAAATGAGTCAATAACAGAATACGGTTAACGGAAGAAATATTAGCAAATTTTTAAATAAGGAGCTTGATAGATGATGACTAAGGCTGTGGAACACCGGATTGAAGATTTTACTATTAAGGAAGAACCGTTTTATATGCCCCTGGGTGATGAAATAACTATCTTTGAACAGGCCTATCAGAGCAAGCTGCCGGTAATGCTGAAGGGACCGACGGGCTGCGGCAAGACCAGGTTTCTGGAACACATGGCTTTTCGGCTGCAAAGGCCTCTGATTACAATAGCTTGTCATGAGGATCTGACCACAAGTGACCTGGTGGGGAGATATCTTTTAAAGGGTGCGGAAACGGTTTGGAATGACGGGCCGTTAACAACAGCGGTGAAGACAGGGGCCATCTGTTACCTTGATGAGGTAGTGGAGGCCCGTAAGGATACCACTGTTGTAATTCACCCGCTGACTGATAACCGGAGGGTACTGCCCATCGAAAAGAAGGGTGAGATATTGACAGCCCCTGATGATTTTATGCTGGTTGTTTCATATAACCCCGGATACCAGACCTTCCTAAAAGACCTCAAGCAGAGTACCAAACAAAGATTTATTGCCATGGATTTCGATTATCCAACCGCTGACTTGGAAAAACAGGTAGTAGTCAAAGAATCGGGAGTCAGTGAAGATATAGCGGAAAAACTCATTGAACTGGCCCATAAAATAAGAAACCTGAAAAACCGTGGTCTTGAAGAAGGTGTGAGTACGAGGCTGTTGATATATGCGGGTCAGTTAATAAGTGAACGGATTGACGTAATGAATGCCGTACGGGTGGCGATGATTAAGCCTATTACTGATGATGAGGCTATGCAGGTAAGTCTTGAAGAGATTGCTCTTTCAATATTCAGTTAGGTGGTGGTCCAATGGTATGGGTCGGGAATGCTGAAATAAATGATTCGATGCTAAAATCTCTAAAAGACGATGAACGAGAAAGCCTTATGGAATACCTGACCGGGCTGCCGGAAGAACGGGTAGGGCTGATAATCAAAACAGGTGAGGTTTTTCATAAATCCAGTACAGTTAATGGTATTTGGTTCTGGAGAATTGTTCCCGAGGTAGGCCGGGAGGTTCCGGCTGATGTATTTGAGGTGTGGCTTAAGGAAGGGCTGCGAATTTCCCGTGGTGAATGGGAATGTGCCCTGTCATTCCTAAAGGCCAGCCCTGAGGTTGCCGGTCGAACCGGTCCGGATGTATTCGCTGACTGGACAGGTGTAGGCCGGGAGCTATTAAGGTATAGCAGCCGTGAAGCAAACTGGTATTTCAAGAACAGTGAGTACATCTTAGGGCTGCTTAATGAAGAGAAGCAAAGGCTTCTGATTAAGTGGACCTCCCAGATAATCGTAAAGTCCTGGCAGGCAGCAGTGGCCGCTTTAAAGGTGTGGCCCGAAATTGCAGGCGCTTTGGATATGGAAGAGATGGCACAACTCCTGAAAACAGGTTACCGGCTGGCAGGTGAATTGCCTGATGATGCCGGGGAATTCTTTCTGGCAGCCCCCATGTTTATCCGGCATGCCGGAATTGACCATCTGGACCGGTGGGCGGAGGCCGCATACCTGCTAAAAGAATGCAGGCGCGGCGTGACCGGTAAGTATTTTGCAGCATCTCCGGCTGTTGCTGAAACAGCCAAAAAAGCGCCCGGTCTAACGGGGTTATTTGAGAAATGGGCCTTATTAGGACGACGGGCAGCCCTGGCAGACAGCAGGGCCGGTGAGGCTTTTTTTGAAGTGACTCCCCAGGCGCTGAAAAATCTCAGCTGGGATGAGCTGGAAGCCTGGGTTGACCTGATACTTCAGGTCAGCACTGACCACAGCGGAGCAGGTGCCTGTGATTTTATCCTGAACACGCCGGAACTGCTGCAGCAGCTTGATGCAGGTGAACTGGCCGACTGGGTCAGGTACGGGCTGGAGACTATAGAGCAAGACAAACGGCTGGCTTATTTCGCACTCAAGTCCCAGGAAAGCCGGGATGCAGTATCAAGGCTGCGGAGCGGTTTGTTTCTGGAAGCAATCAGAAAGGTCCTGTTAATATATTTTGAGGGTCTCACCGGGGAACAGGTGATTATCAGAAATACCTCAGACCTTCCCGGGAAAATTCACGAAGATGACCGCTTATTCGGCACCCTGGATACCAGGAGAATATACCTCCCTGATATGCTCAGGAGCTATGATGAGGAGCGGGAAAACCTCAGGTTGTATCGGGTAATGCTGATGCACCTGACATCACATAGGACCTTTGGGACCCTGGACCTGACGCCTGAGGAGATGTGGGAACTTGCCCAAAACAGGAAGTTGGGCCAACTGTTTGAATATATTGAGGATAACCGGGTCGATTACCTGGCAATGCAGCATTACCCCGGTCTGAGCCGGGATATGGGGATAGTGACTGATAAGAACAACGTGGCGGATAGCGCAGGTTATCTTGACCTTGAAAAACTTCTGGTTACTCCAGAGGTCAAAGCGGATATGGAGGGCTTCCGGGAAAATGTCGTCGAAAACGGCGCCAGCGCGGCAGAATCCTTATCCCTGGCCCGCAGGATGCTGCTGGTTTTGGAGACTCAGCAGCTGGATTACCTGATAGATGGGCCGAAAAACCATATTTTCCGTGGGCGGCTCAGGTATGACCTGATATATACATCAATGAAGCTTGACGCGGAAATCGGGGGGCAGGCTTCTCCAGCCAATGAGATTGTTCCTGATTTGCCGGGTGAATTTTACCCCAAACTGAAAAAGCTGCTCCAAAAGTATCATGAGGATGAGGAAAATCCCTACCGGATGACAGCCTATTACGATGAGTGGGACCGCACCCTCAATGACTATAAAAAAGACTGGTGCCGGGTGCGGGAGATTGTGCTGAAACCCAGCACCGGCAGGTTTGTTACCCGGGCGCTAGAGGAACACCGGGGGATGATAAATACCCTGAAACGTTATTTTGGTATGCTCAGACCTGACCGGGTGCAGAAATACGGGCGCCGTGAAGACGGTGAAGACATCGATATAGATGCAGTGATTGAGGCAATGGTGGAAATAAAGGCCGGAGTGGCTCCTGAGACCGGTTTTTATATCCGCAGGGATAAGCGGGAACGGGATGTGGCTGTTGGTTTCCTGCTGGATCTGAGTTATTCCACAGAGGAAGTGATTTCCCAGACGGGCAAGACCCTTCTGGATGTGGAGACCGAGTCGGTTGTTGTAATGGCCGAAGCCCTGGAGGTCCTGGGAGACAAGTATGCCATCTATGGATTTAACAGTGACAGCCGGGACAAGGTGAACTTTTATGTGGTCAAGGATTTTGAGGAACCTTATACAGTAGAGGTGAAGCAGCGGTATGGGGGTCTCAAGAGTTACGGCATGACCCGCCTGGCAGCAGCAACCAGACATGCGGTAAGCAAAATGCAGGAAGTTCGCTCAGCCATAAAAATTCTCATCATTCTCAGTGATGGGCGGCCCTTTGACTTTGACTACACCAGCGGCATGACCAAGGATTATGAGCCGCTCTATCCGGAAAGTGACACCAGGATGGCTCTCAGGGAAGCCAAGATGAAGGGTGTCAACCCCTTTTGTATTACTGTAGACACCAAAGGCCAGGAATATATGGACTTTATTTTCGGCAACGTAAATTACATCATCATTGATGATGTAAATGCTCTTCCTACTAAACTCACTGAAACCTATAAGAATCTTACCACTTAGCTGGCTCCCGGAAATGACCGGAAAGAGTATATGGTGAGCTATTGTACCGATTTTCCGCACTGCCGCCTATGAGTCTAAGCTGCCATTCTCCGGCAACAAGGCAGCGTCCCCGAACTCGATGGCTTATTGGGATTTTCTCATAAGTTGGCCGCCTCTCGTTTTGGCGAGCTAAAACTTCCCGGCGGCCTTCGCCATCTTCGGACATGCGGGGACTCCCTGCCTTGTTGCCTGTGCTTTGCAGCAAGACTCATAACGGCGGCAGTGCAAGGAAAATCTTATACAAAATCTCACCATAGACCTCGGCCATTTCCGGAGCCAACGATAGAGGAAATAACTAAAGGTTTAAGGTTAGAAGCCTTGGACATAAAGGAAAATAAGGGAGTGATAAATATGGCAGACTTGGAAAAACTCCGGGATCTGGAGGATTATGCCCTGGAACTGGGCGCTTACCGGGCTAAACTGCTGGCAGCAGCAGATGTTGTTATTGACGACAGGGTCAGGCTGAAGTGTCATGTACCGGTCTGTGAGGACTATAACAGACACCTGCTGTGTCCGCCTCACACCATTCCTGTGGAGAAATTCAAATCACTTTGTGCTCAGTATTCCGCCGCTTTACTGGTTCAGGTTAAGAGCAGCGGTTATGATAAGGCAGACCTTGTTGCAGCTGAGAAAGATCTACATTCTGTCATTAATAAGGTAGAAGGGAGGGCATTGACAAAGGGAAACTATCTGGCTACAGGATATATTGCATCATCGTGCAAGCTGTGTCCGGAATGTGTGGGTTATCATTCCGGTGAGCCGTGCCGGCATCCATATCAGGCGCGGCCCAGTATCGAGTCAATGGGGGTTGATATTTTCAAAACAGCCGAAAATGCAGGAATGGGTTTTAATCTGGGTTTATCTTCAGAGGTTGTCTATTGTGGTTTAGTGTTATTGGATTAATTTTGTATAGTAAGCGAATCTCAAACTGGGTTGCAATAACAAATTATTGGAGGGATATTAATGGTTGTTAAACAGTTTAAAGAAGAAATGACAGGTTTGGAGAGGGCGCTGGCTGCCCTGTCATATAAGAAGCCGGACAGAGTGCCTGTGGCTTCACTGGTTTGCGGAGCATCAAGGAGAATTCTTGGGGTGACTTATGACAAGTGGGCAACTGATTCCGAACTTTGCGCAGAGTCAATGTTACAGGCTCACGCACTAATGGACTTTGATATCTTCGTGACCCTGGTAGACCTGTCTGTGGAAGCGGAATCTTTTGGCCAGCCCTGTATATACCCAATGGAGAGTACTCCCTACTCTGACCCCAACCATCCCATTCTAAAGTCCCATGAAGATTACCATAAAATTGAAACCGTTAACCTGAGGGAAACCGGACGGACCAAAATGGTAATTGATGTGGTCAACAGGATCGCTAAGGCTAAGGGTAAAGAGTGCGGGGTCTGTGGCTTCGTTTATGCCCCGCTGGGCGTACTTGGCGCTATGAGAGGCCATGAGAGGATGTTTATTGACTGTATCAAGCACAGGGAAGATTTGATTGCCGCCTGTGAGGCCATTACGCCTGCACTGATTGATTACGCTGTTGCCCAGGTAGAGGCAGGCGCTCATGCAATTGTAATGGATACCCTCTATGCCTCAGCAACCATTATGAGCCCCAAGATGTGGGAAGCCATTGAAGCTCCCTTCACCAAGCGGATTGCCGATGCCGTTAAAGCAGCCGGAGGCGCGCTGGTACTGCACAACTGCGGCGGCGGCATTTATTTCGACGTGCAGCAGAAATATACCGACCCTGTGGCCATCTCCCATGCTTACCCGGCTGCTGACTGCAAGTCGTGGGAAGAGCATGCCGCCAAGTGGGGCAAGAAGATCGTTTCAATTGGTTCCATGGATCCCGCAAAAGTGGGTATGACCCTTGATCCGCAGGGTGTAATGGAATATACCCGTGAGTTCATTGAATACTTTAAAGATTGTGATGGCGGCTTCATCCTTTCAACAGGCTGCGAGTTCCCACCAAATGGTTCCCTGCTGAATGCAATAGCCATTATGGATGCTGCCAAAGCATATGGTTCATACCGCTAAAAGAAGTACAGGTAAAGCATTGTTATAGGTATATAAGTTAACGTAAAAGCGACGAAAGACAACCTGTAAATATGCCCAAAAGGCGGGGGGTGGAACCTTGAAGATAAAAATAATCAGTGGATTTTTAGGGGCCGGAAAAACAACCTGCATAAGAAATGTTTTGAAAAAAGCCGATGGGAACATGGCTGTGATAGTAAATGAATTCGGTGACATCGGGATTGATGCAGAGGCTGTCAACAAAGGCAATGTGGTTGATATGGTGGAACTCCCCAGTGGATGTATCTGCTGTACCCTGGCCAAAGACCTGGTGTCGGCAGTCAAGGAAATTAAAACCAAGTTCAACCCGGATCGTTTGGTTATAGAACCTTCCGGACTGGCAGTCCCATCGGGGATACTGGAAGCTCTGGAACCGATTAAGGAAAAGTATGAGCTTGAATTTGAAGCAATTATCGGTATCGTGGATGCTGACGGTTTCCTGTCCAATATACACTCTGGCTTGTTCGGTGATTTTTATACAGACCAGCTTGCCAATTCAGACATTATCCTGATTAACAAAGCCGACCTGGTAAATGAAAAAACAATTAAAGCAATTGAGGAAGAGCTGCGGAAATACAATTCCCATGCCATTATCCTGACAACGGTTAATTGTGAAACTGATTTGCCTGACTTTATCAGGGAACATGGCACCGAATACCTGCACCTGCATTTTGACCATGACTTTGACTCAGTGGCCATAACTACAGATGAGGCCTTTGATCATAATCTGCTGGTTGAGATTATGGAAGAAATGAAGGCAGGGAAATATGGCGTTATTTACCGGGCCAAAGGGATATATAAAAAAAACGGCGGCGGCTTCGAGAAAATGGATTATGTCCAGGGGAATTATGATTTTGAAGAATTCCCAGAGGCTGAAGAAAGCAAGCTTATCTTTATCGGAAAAGATTTTGACCGGGATGCTCTGAAAGAAAAGTTAATAATTAATTGAAGGAGGAGACAAAAATGGCAGACAAGAAAGCAGAATTATGGGAAGCGTTAAAGCAGGGAGTTATTGATTACGATGAGGATGCAGTAAAAGAAGCGGCTCAGGCTGTAGTTGACGAAGGTCTCGACGCTTATGACGCAGTATTTGACGGTCTCGTGGAAGGTATGAACGAAGTTGGCAGGCTGTACGAAGAGCAGGAGTATTTCGTTCCTGAAATGCTGATGTGTGCAGATGCTCTGTATGCCGGCCTCGATATCCTGAAGCCCCATATCATACAAAAAGAAGGCGGTATTAAAGGCGCCGTAGTAATGGGAGTTGTTCAGGGCGACGTTCATGACATCGGTAAAAACATCGTTAAGATGATGTTTGACGTAGCCGGTTTTGATGTTCATGACCTCGGTCGTGACGTTCCTATGGACAAGTTTGTTGAAGAGCAGCTGAAAACCGATTCCGAGCTGGTTCTTCTCTCAGCTATGATGACAACTACCATGGTTGGTATGAAAGACATTATCGCCAAGATTAAGGAAAAGAACCCCAATTGCAAAATCATGATTGGTGGAGCTCCTGTATCTGAGGATCTGGCTGACAAGTGGGGCGCTGACGGCTTTGCCAAGGATGCCAACAATGCCCTGAAAGATGCCCTGAACATGGTTAAGGCGCTGAAAGACCTGCAGCAGTAATTTTCTCAGTGCAGTCATTGAAAAATGTTATCCGTAAAACCATAAATCAATAATAAGACAAGGGTAAACCCGTTGAAAGACGGGGGCACAAAGCTATGGGTCTAAGGTAATTTTACTATGACTGCCAGGCTGCCGGATTTGGATAAAACCGTTTCGGGATGCCGGAACGGTTTTATCCAATTTGTCCGATAGGAGTCTAATCTCCTCTTACATAAGAATTCTGCTGATGGGGTATGGGAATTTCTATTACGGGAGGGTTAAAGGTTGGGAAAACAAGCCTATAAACTTAACTTTTTAGAAAACCTGGGCCTTGAGGGCCACGTATTCACCCAGGTAAGCTTTAACCTCAAATACATATTTCCTGCAATTTATGCTTCTTTACTGGTTTTCCTGGTGCCTGCGGTATTGTATCAGGATAAGTGGAATTCTTTGAGCACAGTTATGCTGGTTGTTTCCCTGGCAGGTCTGGCAATTAATGTTGTTATTGGCAGTAAAGTAAATATTCTGAAGAAGTTTTCCGGCATCCTTCATCCAATATGGGCTTATGCTACCATTATTGCCTTTGGAATGGTTTCACGTCTGAATAGTGTGGATTGGATGCTGGCAGCCGGTTTTGTTGTTTTTGGCATAATTTATTGGTGGATTCCCAGCGCCGGTATGTCAAATGCTATCCGTTCCATATTAAATGGTGTTATTCTGGCCAATTCCGGTGACACGGGGGCTCGTATCTGCCTCAGAGTAAAACGGAAAGATGAAATCGGGATGCTGGCGGAAAACTTAAACTCCTTCTTTGAGGAACGGCAGAATTTTATCAAAATGCTGCAGGAGAATGCGTCACAGCTGGCTGAGACCAGCACGGAGCTGGAAAGAATATCAGAAACCGGCTCTGCCTCATTCCGGCAAATCGCCGTTGCCATTGATCAGGTAGCTAAAGGGTCAACAGAGCAGGCTAAGACTATCAATGAGGCTGTTGGGGTTATGGAACAGGTGGGCCTGTCTATTGAGCAGATTGCTTCCGGGGCGCAGGAACAGAGCAATAATGTGGTCAAAACCACTGAGATGGTAAATGAAATGACAGCCAAAATGGACAGAATGGCTGCAGGCATGCAAATTGTCAGGGAGGTTTCGCAGCAAAACGGAAACCTGGCTCAAAATGGCGGGACGTCAATGAACAAAACAGTTGAAGGGATGAACAGAGTCAGGACTGCCGTCTTGGAGACTGCACAAAACCTGAACCAGTTGGGGGAAAGGTCGCAAAAAATCGGGGAAATCATTCAGGTGATTGACGAAATTGCTGAACAGACAAACCTTCTGGCGTTGAATGCCGCTATCGAAGCAGCCCGCGCCGGTGAACACGGCAAGGGCTTTGCAGTGGTGGCAGATGAGGTGCGGAAACTGGCCGAGCGGTCCGGGAAGGCTACCAAGGAAATCGCTGACCTGATTACTGATATCCAGAAAAGAACCAAGACTGCGGTGGACTCAATGGAAATAGGGACCCGGGAAGCTTCAGAAGGGGTCGGACTGGCTGAAGAAGCCGGTCAGGCTTTAGGCGAAATTGTCAATGGAGTTGTTACCGCAGCCGAAAATGTAGGCAAAATTACCGACACTATAAATGAGATAATGAACGGCAGCCGCGAGGTTTCCGATGCAGTCAACAATGTTGCCGCCATAACTGAGGAAAACTCAGCGGCGACCCAGCAGATTTCTGCTTCCAGTGAACAGGTCAATGGAACCATCCAGAATGTCGCTTCCATTTCCCAGGAAAATGCCGCCTCTGTGCAGGAAGTATCGGCGTCAACCGAGGAGCTTGCCGGTTCTATTGACAATATCTCCACATCGGCAAAAGGGTTGACCCGGATGGCGTCACGGATGCAGGAACTGGTTAACCAATTTAGGTAGGAAATTAAACTCCAGGATAAAATATAAAGATTAAGTCTCTAGGAAATATAAACTCCTTTAAGTTCAAGGTTTTGCGCCTTGGACTTTTTTGTTTCTACATTAGCCGTTGATTCTTGGAAATGACCGCTAAATGTAGTGAGGCGTTGTACAAGATTTTCCTTGCACTGATGCCGTGAGACATATTACCGCAGTTCCGCTAAGCGAAGTGCACCCGCAAGGAGTGCGCCGTTCGACTAAGGCGCTAAAGCGCCAAGTCTCACGCAGCGGGACACGGGCCAAGGACGGCCCGCGCCGCCACTGAGCCATGGAAGGCGAATTGGCGGTGTTCCCGGACTTCGCTAGGAACAAGGTTAGATTTCTCCGGCGTCAGTGTTGAAAATCGGTACAACGCTTCACTATATTGCCCAGGGTCATTTCCTAGAGCCAACGGAAATGTTTAAAATTTTCCAGTATTGTTCATAATAATGCTGGGTATAATCCGGGAAGGAGGTTGATAACTTGAAAAAAATTGCTTTAATTAGCATAATTATGGTTGCCATTGTTTTCTCAGCCTGTTTTGCATATGCGGGCGAAGCTGCCGATTATACGGTTAAACCCGGGGATACCCTTTATGAAATAGGAAAGAGATTCGGCTTGCACTATAGTGCAATCATGAAGACCAATAAACTGGGTTCCACTGTTATCATGCCTGGAATGAAGCTGAATATTCCTGTGGAAGCAGGGATTATTCATACTGTGACGACAGGGGAAACACTTTACGGTATTTCACGGAAGTACGGTGTCCGGGTGACAGAAATAAAAAACCGGAACAACCTGTCTGGTGACCTGATTGTTCCCGGAATGAGGCTTGTTCTAACGGACGGCAGCGCCGCGGCAGACCATCGGGTCCAGCCGGTACTCAGCGGAAACGCATCCTTTGGCAGTAGTGATATTTTGCTGCTGGCCAAAATGATTCATGCCGAATCCAGGGGTGAGCCGCTGAGCGGACAGATTGCAGTCGGTGCGGTTATCTTAAACAGGCTGAAGAGCGAGCATTTTCCTTCAACAATAAGGGAAATCATATTTCAGAGGACCAAGGGTGTATACCAGTTTACTCCAGTCTCTAATGGTCAGATTGACCTGGAACCGGACCGTTCAGCGTTTTATGCCGCTGAACGTGCCCTAAAAGGCGAAGACCCGACAGGCGGGGCGCTCTTTTTCTACAACCCCGATATAAGTTCGGATAAGTGGATTAAGACACTGCCTGTCACCAAAGTAATTGGCAACCATGTATTTGCTAGATAAGAGAATAAGTTAACCGAAAACGGAGTGGCCCTGGGTCTAATAGGAGACTTGAGGGCCACTTTTGTTTTTTGGGAGAATTGAATATTATAGAAATTATTATAGTTAATTCAAGAGAGGCTGATATTGTCAGACCTCTTTTTTTTGTTCCCAGATTTTAACCCCGCAAAACCGCATTTTAACCCCCAAAAGCCGCATTTGAGGACGATATTACAGGAAAAAACAGTAAATTTGTTAAATACATTCAAGGATTTGGAAACTTTGGCATTTGCTAAAGAAATACTTTGAATTAGGTGTAAAGGGGAGAACTGCTAATGATTAAATGGGGAAGGCTTAACTTATATCAAAGAATTTTAAGCATTATTTTAAGCATTCTTATTGTATTTCCTGCTTATTTGTTTCCAATAACCAATGTTGGCTTAAGTAGTCCTGCTGAGGCGGAAGATGATGCGGCAGGCAACACAGGCACGAGCAGCAGTATAAGTGTGAAAGTACCTGCGAATATTGCTGTGACTAGCCCTGTGGATGGTAGTATAGTAAGTGGCGCTGTCTATACAATTACGGCCGGCAGTGACGAGCCTCTGTCAGGGGAGGTCACATTAGCCATCGATGAATCAACTAAGGACAGTGTATACCTCGCGCAACCGTCCACCGACATAACCTTTAACTATGTTTGGGATACCACACAGTATCCTGACGGCAGCAGCCATGAAATAGAGGTATCAGATTTTACGGCAGAAGGGAACGTTTATTCCTTAGGCAGCAGCACAGTAACTGTGAACAATAATGTGCCCATTAATATACCCATTGAAGAAGATATAACCCATGATGTAAGCTTATCTTTGACTTTGGAGGCTGACAGTGACCTTACACCTCCTGTTGTCAGCATTATTTCACCTTCTGAAGGAACTGTCACAGGCCCAACTGATATTATTGCCGAAGCCACCGATGAAGTTGGTGTTACCAATGTCGAATTTTATATTGATGATATTTTGGTTGGCGAGGACTTGGTGGCCCCTTACGTTTATGGCTGGGATACAACTGATTTAACGGGTACTTATGTTTTATCAGCCAAAGCATATGATGCCGCAGACAACATAGGTGTCAGCAATACGGTTTCCGTTAACTTTACATCATCATCAGGCTGGAGCCATACTGATACAACCTATGAAGATTGGCAGCAGGGCGCTTTGGAGAATGTGGCAGCTACTGCCGAAGGGGATCTGGAGTTAAATATAGTTCCTTTTCAGGATGACTTTTCTGAGGCCACGCTTAATCCGGCCTGGATCTGGGAAACTCCAAAAGCGGGGTCATCGTATTCATTGACAGCCAGACCGGATTGGTTCAGGTTATCCCTGCCCAATTCACCTCCATTCAACCACACAACTACGTTAGATGAAGCGCCCAAATTGAAACTGCCGGTATCTGACGGTGATTGGGTCCTGGAAACAAAATATAATTTATCAACATATCCTAATGGATACAGCTTCCATGCCGGTTTGCTCGTATATTTTGGCCAATATGACTGCTACTATTGGGGGCCATATAAAGGACTCAATCTGAAAGCGGCAAAAACCAGCATACCCACTATAGCTGATGCGGCGTTTACCAGTCCTAACGGTTTTCTCAGAATAAGAAAAACGGGAGATACTTATTACTTTGACTATAAAGTAAATGAGACCGATGAATGGATCAATGCAGGAAGTCATACCAATACAAATATTCCACAAAGTGTCGGTGTAATAGCGAAAACATGGTCCTACCTCCTTCGTGGTGTTAACCTTGATTGTGATTACATCAAATTTAATTATTTAGCCGGCTATAGGATTTCTCCTGTATTCGATATTTCATCAGCCACGATTGCTGGTAATTCAACAATTGCCTGGAATGCAACTTTGCCGGAGAATACAAGCCTGACTGTGGAAACCGATTTTTCCTTTGACGGAGGAGTTACCTGGTTAGGATGGCAGCCTGTAACGAATAATGGCAGCATCCCCGGCATCTCGGCAGGTACTGACCTAACTAACGGTGTGCTCAAATACCGGACAACTTTTACCACTGATGATATTAATCTTAAGCCACAACTACATGACCTTTCAGCGGCAATAACTTCACTGGACACAATCGAAGGACTTGATATTTCCATAGAAAACCCTGCCAACGGCTCTTATGTAAAAGGCATTCAGGAAGTCCGGGTAAATGCGGCCAGTGATTTGGGTATATCTAATATTGACTTATCTATTGATGATACTCCGGTTGATTCGGGTACAACCAGTCCCCTTATTTACAGTTGGAATACCGATAGTTGGGCTGAGGGTTACCATAATTTAAAGGCAACAGTGTATGATACCGCATATAATCACAGATCTACAAGTTCGATTGCTTTTGTTGACAGAAGCGCCCCCGTTATTGCAAATCCTAAAATAACCACAACCTCCACTAAAGCGGTAATAACATGGACAACCAATGAACCCGCCGACAGTCAGGTTGAATGGGGCAAGTACAACAGTTGGGGCAACTTCACACCACTGGACACCGCAATGGTTACAGATCATACCGTGGTTGTTGAGGGCCTCCAACCGGGTTCGTATTACAACTTCCGTATTCTGACCAAAGACCGGGGGGATAACCTGGCCACTTATTCCAAAACATTTGTAGGCACTCTTAAATTGGTTGCCCCATATGTCAGAGAGTGGTTGTTAAACGGGCCATATGAAAACACCCAGACATCGGTATTGGAAACCGATTATCTGAATGGTGAAGATCAGGTATTGCCTTCGGAACGCCAGGTACAGGGCGGACATACCTGGGCTAAGCTGGTCAGCACTACAGACAGTATAAATATCTCAAATATTTATTACACCGGTCAGTATGCCGCATATGCACATACATATGTTTATTCACCGGCACCACAGGATACCTTAATGTGGATAGGAGGGCAAGCCGGGTACAAAGTATGGCTAAATGGAAGCGTATGTGTTGACCGGGATAAAACTGCGGAGCAGGGATATACTTCTGAGTCTGTGGATGTTCACCTTAATGAAGGCTGGAACGGGCTGATGGTCAAGATGAGTGACCTTAACAGTATTTCCAAATTTGATGTCCGGTTTGCATTTGATGATGGTTCAGGAGTGCCGGGACTGGTTTACCAACTGGATAATCCTGCTGACGGGACACCCCCTGCCGATACTTTGGCGCCTACTCTTTCAGATATTACGGCGACACCTGCTTCGGGGTCTGCCACAATAAACTGGTCAACTCTGGATGAGGCCGGTGATTCCAAAATACTCTATGGTTTGACAGACGCTTATGGCAGTACATATTATGCGGCTGACAGGGTAATTAACCATTCTCCTGTTTTGACAGGCCTTGAAGCTGACAGAAGCTATCATTATCAAATAGTTTCCGAGGATGCATTTGGCAATCAATCTGTTTCGCAGGATTATACATTTACAACCTTGACCGGTGATGCACCATATATAAAAGCATTCTTGGTCAATGGCGCTTATTATAATAGTGATCCTTTGA
This sequence comes from Phosphitispora fastidiosa, assembly GCF_019008365.1. Classification (NCBI taxonomy): domain Bacteria; kingdom Bacillati; phylum Bacillota; class Clostridia; order Eubacteriales; family Peptococcaceae; genus Phosphitispora; species Phosphitispora fastidiosa. The sequence goes on from NZ_JAHHUL010000009.1 coordinate 130,760, forward strand.
CTCGGTTAGCAACTGATTACATAGGAGGAGAGAGCCAGGCGGAACCCTGTGAGGGCGAGGGTACCGCCAGTGGAGGTGAAACCTGGACGGTTTTCTCCAGCGCCGGTGATTATGTTGATTTGGCTCCGGAATTTGGGACTGATCCCAATACGGTGGTTTATGCCAACCTATATATAACTAGTGGAGTTACCATCAACATTACTGATCATCAATTATGGTTAGGCAGTACCGGTGCAGTTAAGGCCTGGATGAACGATACTGTGGTACTGGATAAAGATGTTTCAAGACCACATGTTTTGGGTGAAGATAGGGTTAATCTGGTCATTAAACCGGGTCTGAACCGTCTTCTTTTAAAGCTGACTCCCGGAAACGACGGGCAATTCGGCTTTTCTGTAAGAATCGCCAGGGCAGATGGGTCAAGGTGGTTATATGTAGGTGACACAACCAACAAATACTACCAGATGTCTGATCCTCAGGTAATAAAACTGCCAACCGGTGAATGGGTGGAGGCATTTTGGGCATGGAAGCAGAGCACAAGTACCGGCAAAGGTATATATGTTAGGAGTTCGTACAATCAGAATAAGAGTTGGTATCCCAGCAGTATGGTTGCAAGTGATGCAATAGGGCCTTCAGTTACATGTACAGGCAGCAGTACCGTGCTGGCATATAAAAAAACAGTCAATAATATTTATCAGGCATTTGTACAGGTTTATTCCAGCAATACCGGCAGTTGGAGTGAACCTTTGGCGCTTACATCAGGGACTTCATCGGTCTACAGTGTACAGGCTTATACAGATAAGGAAAATAATCTGACTTATGTGTATTACTCGTATAACGATGGGTCTTTCTGGTATCGCACTTCAACGGACCTGGTTAACTGGGCTCCTGCTCAGCGTGTGGGGAGGGATGTAGGTTCAAGCAACAGTTATACAAAGCCGGAATTCGGCGTAATCAAAACAGAGGAAGGCCCATGGGCAATGGTCTGGTGGGAACCGACATCGGTTACTGAGGGATTGGCAGCGCCTAATTCTTATGACTGGCCGGTAGTAAAATTCTCTACCTCAAATGATTTGCAGCAATGGGAACAGCCCAAGGATGTAACCTTACCGTATTCTGAGCGTGTTTCATACGGTTATCCAGATTTAAGTCTCCTGGAAGACGAAGCAGGCACATTATTCATGTCATATACTGGCTTATATACTTTGGCATGGTACTCAGATGCATATTTTAAATTCAGCGGTGACGGCGGTAATACCTGGAGTGACAGGTATAATGTCAGCTTTACTCCAGGTGGGGGCAATACAAGGAAAAACACTACCTCCCTGGTTTCCGACGGGAGTGGTCAGGCTTATGCCTTTATTACAAATAATGATTTAAAAGGAATTCCCGGTGTCCCCATCCCATACCGTTACAACGGCCCGCTAACCTGGGAAGATAAACTTGGTTACCAGTCTTATGACGAAGGGGACGGGATTAATTCCGCTTCAGGTAACTACACGTATAACAACACAGATTTAACTATTCCCGGCCGGGGCATTCCCATTACGATTGACCGTTACTATAACTCCCTGGCTACGGCATCTGCAAGCCCCTTTGGGTATGGCTGGAGCTTCAACTATAACGCCATTGTGACAACAGATGTTTATGGCAACCCAACCGTCATCATGGGAAATGGCAGCAGGAACAGGTATACCAAACAGGCAAACGATTCTGATTTAAGTTACATTCCTTATCCCGGAGTTACCGGTAACTTGAAGAAAAACACCGATGGCAGCTGGCAGCTGATCCAGATGGACAGGAGTGTGCTGAATTTTAACAGCGCAGGCAAACTTATATCCCTGGTTGATGCAAATAGCAATACCACATCATTGACCTATAATTTGGAGGGCAGGCTGATCAGGGTAACTGACGCTGCCGGGCGGGCAATAGCATTTTCCTATAACACCGGCGGGTATATTGAGACAATCACCACAGATATTCCTGATTTCGATAACTGGGCAGTCAGCTACTCCTACACGGGAGATGACCTGACCGGATTCACTGAACCGGATGGCCATAACTGGATTTACCAGTATTATGACGGCAATCACAGAATCAGGGAAATTACTGACCCCAGGGGTAACCCTTATGTTCGCCTGACCTATGACGAAACGGGCAAAGTAATTGAGCAGCTCGATGCTGAAGGCCGGAATGTAGCTCTTACTTACCATCAGGGTAAAACCGATATCACAGATAATACCAGTCAGAAGACAAAATACTTTGATGAACAGCTAAACCTGCTTAAAATTGAGGATTTTGACGGGACAACTGAATTGGGGTACAACCTGATTGGGGAACTGGCAAACATCACCGACCCTAAGGGAAATACCACTCAATACTATTACGACCCCAATGGCATGTTATCTAAAGCAGTTGATGCCCAGGGGAATGCCAGCAGAACCAAACACAGCATTTACGGTGACGTGGTTTCCAGGGTGGATGCCGCAGGAACCCAGGTTAACAATATTTATGATGAACATGGGAATTTAAAAACATCCAATATGGGCGGGTCCATCACAACATATAACTATGACCAATACGGCCAATTAACCTCAGTGGCAAATGCCGAAAATAATTTGACGGAAATCACTTATGATCCAAATAACTACGGGTATGTGGAAAAAACCGTCACCAATTCTGTCTATGGCCTGTTTGAAGCCTCATATGACCCAATCGGAAGGATGCTGTTTAATAAGAGCGGCAGCGGGATTACCGGCTATAACTATTACCCCAACTCCATAAACGTAAGAACTGTTACAGATGGGCGAAACAATGTAAATGAATTTGAATATGATAACAATCACAACCTGACCAAAGAGATAAATGCTTTAGGCAAGGCAAAGGTTTATACCTATAACAGTCTCAACCTGTTAAAATCAGTGACTGATGAAGTATATAACACGGTATATTTTGATTATGACCTCTTTGGACGCCAGACCGTGGAAACAGATGCCTACGGAAACAGCAGCGCCAGGCAATATGATGACTACGGGAGGCTCCTTAGTGAGACCGACTACAATGGAAACACCACCACATATTCCTATGACTCTGCAGGGAACCTGAAAACGGTTACCGACCCTGAAGGCGGAGTTACCGAGATGTTCTATGATGAACTTAACCGGGTATACAGAGTCAAAGACCCCAATGGCAACTTTACGGAAATAACCTATGATGCGGTGGGGCAGGTTAAGTTATATAAGAACGGCGCAGGGAACACGGTGGAGTACACCTATGATGACTGGGGACGGACCACAGCCGTAAAGGACGGGAAAGGGAATGCGGTAAGCTATGCCTATGACCCATTGGGCCGGGTAAAGACTATCACTTATCCGGACACCTCTTATGTGGAATACGAATATGATGCCATTGGCAACGTACTGTCAGTCAGAGACCAACTGGGGAGAATCACACATTATAAGTATGACGAATACACCCGGTTGAAACAGGCCGCCGACCCGTTTGGGAATACTGTTGACATTACCTATGATACTGCCGGCAACAGGGATACAGTGACAGTTACTACCCCTGAAGGAAAGCAGTTCGTGACGGTCAATGCATATGATGCTCTAAACCGGCAGGTATCCCAGACAGAGATGCCGGGGAACCTGGTAACAACCATAGAATATAATGATAATCATACTGTTAAGGCAGTGCAAGACCCGAAACTGAACCGGACAGCATACACCTATGACAAACTGAACCGGTTAAAAACAGTCACAAATGCAGAAAATGACACGGTTGAGTTTGAATATGACAATGAAGGCAACAGGACAAGGATCATAGATGGTGAAGGGAAACCAACGACATTTATTTATGATAAAGCGAACCGGTTAACTGCAGTCCGGGATGCCGTATACATTACTAATCCTGCGGAACACGAAACCATCTATACATATGACCCCAACGGCAATCTCAAGACTGTCAGAAATGCGCGCGGCTATATAACTGTCTTTGACTATGACGGCGCCAACAGAGTGAAAACCGCAACCGATCCTCTGGGTCATATGACAAGCTATGAATATGATGTCAACGGTTTTGTCTACCGGGTTACAGATGCCAATAATGACACAATAAGCCTTGATTATGACCAGATGAACAGGGTGACCGGGGTAGCCTTCCCAGATGGCACAACCTTTGCTTATGGATATGATGCCGCCGGGAATCTGACTCAGATGGTTGACCCCACCGGAACTACAGATTATTATTATATTAACGGACGTCTGGATACGGCTTCATATTCCGGAAACGGAACTGAACTGAAATACCAGTA